>JBAYAV010000098.1:0-9064 GCA_041669565.1 Lentisphaeria bacterium | reverse complement strand
TCATGAAATGTGTAAATAGTGTTAGCTGATTAAATCATAAGTTATTAATTCTGGTGCATCAGGAAATTTAATGGGTGGAAAATCCTGCCAAAGATGCTACGCGCGAACTGTTAACATCATGTCAAGTTTTCCGCAATAAAACAAGATTGCCGTGTGTGTGAATGTTAATCAAAATTAGACCCAAAATTTAATAATTTGATGGGCCTCGGATGCATAATAAATAAAACTTCACACATTTTATACGGTTCTTCACATTTAAGTAACTAAGCCGCTAATAGAGTTAGAGCAAAATTACCATCAAGTGCAGCGTCTTGTTAAACTTATTTTTCTCAATCTTCATATGGGTTTCGTTTAGCTTCGCGTTCAGCATCTCGCTCATATTGTTTAGCAAACTCGCGCATTGCCGTCGCAAACCGCGTGTAGCCTTTGGCATCAAGCGATTCCGCCTTCTCCCGATTTTCGCTCGCAAGCTTGCGCTCCTCTTGCCCGTGACTGAATTCATGAGCTCCGCGATTATTAGAAAGTTGAGTAGTGAAACCAGAACGCATTTCCCCCGTGTCGCGAAAGTTCAACGCGGCGGCGACCACGTTGTGAATCCATAATCCGTCGGGATCCGGGGGAGCGCAGGTTAATACATGACCAATTTGAATCTGAGCAACTTCCGCATGCCCTGATTCTTCAGTTAACCTGCGTGCCTCATTAAGCCACGCATTAAACATTTCCGCGCTGAACGTTCCATCATCTTGGTTGCCGGGACAACGCTTCCATTCCGTCAGAAGTTTGTATGCGTTTTCGGCAAGATCTTTCCTATGTGCGTCAGGCTTCTCATAATCATCTTCGCTGGTATTTTTTGAACGAAAAAAGAGTCCAATTACTTCCGCAAAGAACGCTGGATCAGAAGCAAGCCATTTTTCTAAAGTGACCGGCGATCCAGATGAGAATTCATCCAACCAAGGAAGAAAATTAAATTCAATTCGCAAAAGATCATTTTTATCAACCGTTTCAGATTTCTGAAGACGCTTTATCAATTCTACAATCTGATAATTATCCAACTCCTTAATTCCACGACCACTTTCAAGTACCGCCAAAAGAGCGCGCATAGCCAAAGATTCATCGAAAGGGAATTTATCATCCTTCATACGAACAACGCACAAAACTGCCGCCCCTTCGCGTCCGTATTCGAGCAGTTTTTCAATAGCTATCGTCAAATTGCAATCGAAACCATAGGGATTTACTTTCACATTTTTCCAATAAAGCGCCTCGTGAGAGGACGTCAGATGCAATGAAACCATCTTCCATGTTTCCTCGTTAAATGGAAGTAAAGTTAAAAACTTAGACTGATTCTCTGGCGACCACTTTTTTTCTAGAACTGCATCCACCCACTTAATATTGAATTTCCAAAAACGTCCCCCTATGAATCCAGCAACAACTTGATCCAATGTATCATCTACAGAGTCCAACAAAGTCGGTAATATCGCAGCCTCAACCTCATCTGAGGCAATTACACCAAGCGTTAGACCTACTTTTAAAGGAGCAGCAACCTTTGTAGCAAAGTGCAAAACAGAATCAACACCACCATCTTCCATAATTTCAACAATGGCAAAATTTCTTTCTTCTTGCAGCCCTTTCTGCTGTTCTTCCCAATTTCCTTTTTCATTATACAAATCAGAATCGTTATTTTCAAAAAGATAATGGTATTTAAATTCTGGTGAGATTAGAGCCAGCGCTTGCACAATTTTTGCTATTTTATTAACCACATCTTTAAGGCGTGCACACTCATCATCGAAATATTTCCGATGATGTCGAACCAATTCATCAAGATTCTCCCAAAGAGGCATGCGATCCGCCTCAGATAATGATACAATCGGGTTCGAGGTTAAATATTCAAGCAGACTTTCGCGCGCTGACTTTGGTAAATTAAATAGTATTTTGACAAGCTCGCAGAGCTTCCCTGAATCACTCTTCGCTATTATAACGGCAAAATCAGCATAAGCAGTGACCTGTTCCAAATATTCAGTATTTAAAACACTACCCTTCCAATCCCTTGGGATAAAATCACGCCAAACAGGACAACAACATCCTCTAGTTAATCTGTGATTATTAAGCAGCAATGCTAAGAGAAGTTTCCAACCGCTAGATGGTTGCTCCCTTATCACAGCCTTAACGACTGATATACGTTTTTTTATTGACACTGTAGTCTGAAAATGCCATGGCAAGAAAATGTCTATCAATGAATTTAAAGGTCGATTTGCCCAGCTTCCACCGGGATCAAATGATGCAATATCGGCAAGGATGACTGACACGCGAGAAAGATATTCGGGACACCACGCCAAAGTTTCTAGTGCCCAAAGAAGCCCAGTCATATAATTACAGCCACCCAATCCGCCACTACCCTCTTCTGCAAAAATTTTATGAAATGGTGTGTTATTTAGATCGGCAAGAGCAAATTCGACTGCATCGAGAAACTCGTCAGGCGCCGCTTCGGCCAGTAATGGCATAATTAAATTCAGACTAGCCCAACGATCCCAACTTGCTTTGTTTAGTAATTTTCGCACAACTAGCACAACAGTAGACTCCGCTTTCTCGTTACTGCACGAAGTCAGTGCCTTGGGTCTACTTCCCATCAAAGCCAGCGTTTCACCAATGCCTTTCCGGATCAAATGCGAATGAGTTAACACTTTACCATAAATATTCGCGGCATATCGCTCTTCCTTAGAAATGTCAAATTTGGGATCACGCTCACTCAGGACCCTAACTGCCATCTTCTGAAACCGATCTAGATCATCGTCACTAATCCGACTCCCTAGAAAATTCCACGCTTCGCCGCGAGCAACAAATCTCCACTTTTCATCTTGTTGAATTAGAGGAGAATCAGAGCGAAGCGTGGCAGGTCTCAAAATCTCTATCCAGTCCTCATATCGTTTTTCCAGTAACACCTCTAATGCAGAACGATCTGTAGAATTGGATCCATCCCATTTACCAACGAGTCCCGCCTGCGCGATTAGAGTTGCAGTATTCCACGTGACATATGGCGGAAAAGTCTCATAACCTCGTAAATATCGGCGAAGAGCAGAAATATAGTTTCCCCCAATCTTTCCAAGTTTTTTGGCTTGTATATCGGTGTATCCTGACTCTTTGAGAACTGACTCGATCTGTGACTCAGAAGGGCTCTGTAACTTTAAAATTTCCGAACGATTTTCTGGGTATGCTCCACAAAAAGAAACAACGACTGCATGGCCTTTACGAAGGGCAATCGTCAAAAGTTCAGCGCCCTTTTCCGTTTCCAAACCAAGACATAGATCAGCAATCAAAACATGAGAAGCCCGAGTTTCAACGATACTACGCCACGCTTGTTCGTCATTGATAAAAAGGCATCGATTACTGTAAGTACGCGATATGGCTGGATCCAATTCGGCAAGAAAAGCAGAGACAAAATCCGCAACATCTTGTTGACTCTCGACAAGAAGTCTAAGAACTTTCGTTTTTCCTTCAAATAGTGCATGCAACGTTTTACATGCCTCTACCCTTCCGACGGTAAATAATTTGGGTGGGAAAGACAAATTATTAACAGTGCACTCCAAAATTAGATTTTCCCAGTGTTCGGATGCAGTTGATATCCCCCCGAGATTATCCGTTAAATTGAGTTTTTTAGCCATCCATTTTCCGATAGCTGGATATTCTCTTAACCAATCAGCGAGTTTAACTCCGTCTATGACATAAATTCGTTTCCATCTTTTGTCTTTCCTTCGTTCCAACCACTCCGTTTGTTTAGGTTCGTTCCAACCTCCAGAGCCTGATGAGCGAGGAGTAACGAACACAAATGAGGAATTTACGCGATCCTCATCATTAATTTCAGCCGTCCGCTTCTTAAAATCACTGCTGGCCTTACTCTGTGGGTCAGCTCCTGTTCCTATCTCCCAATATGACTTACCTTTTGGCACAAATTCGAGAAAACCTTCGTCGGTTTCAACTATTCCATCCCATCCCGGTTGATTCACAGCATCGCCATATGGAATTCTACAAACTGTAAGTTTAGAACAGGACTGCTTCACAAGAAAATAAACCAATTCTGGAATGACCGCCTGACTATCGCTTTTAGAAGCGTATTGATCTAAATCGCCTGCTTGAATGATTTGAGTATAATCCATGCTTACCCTTCCTTGAATTTATATGGCCTGATTTGCGAGGAGGTCCATTTTTATTTTTTGATTACAAACGATTAATGAATCTATTCATCGAACACTGCAAAGCATCCGTGCAATTTTTTGCATTAGCTGAATTTTCCACATTAAACATGTGTCGCATTGAAAATACAATTTAGAATTAAATCAATATCCTTCCATTCTCTTGGATTTATAGCAGAATGTGATTTTTGGCATTTGTTTAGTTTTTTCATGAACTTTTGTTTAAGCTTGTTTTTATTTTTAATTACACCTTGATGTTTTTTTATACCATTATCTAAACCTTTCCATTGAACAGGCGTAAGTGTGCCATTTTCTTTTAAAACATCCTCTCCAAAATAAAGCTCTATGCTACAAGCTAAACCATTAATGTCCTGAATGTGGATGCCGTGTGGCCCTGTTGTCGGATATTTTTTAGCTAAATCTATATCTGGATAGTGTAATATCTTTATATTGTCTGGCAGTTGTATAGCTTTTAAACTTTTCACTGCTGAAAATGCAGCTGTATCATTGTCAAAAAGGGCCAAAATTTTGTTCTTTATACCTGCCCCTGAAAATGATTTTAATAAATTAACGAGATTACCAGCACCTCCCTGTGGCGAAAAGCTAAAATCCATAAATGAATAATATTCATATAAATGGGGATACAAAAGCTCCAGTGATTGTGCTATAACGTCTTTATCTGTTATTCCTTCAGTTAAAATAATAATTTTTGAATTACAGGGATATGAAGACAGTAGCGCATTTAAGGCATCAGTACAAATTTTTTCATCTATTCCATAATAACCTATCGATACTAAATCACTTACATCTAATTTTACATAAGCATTTTTAGGTGATGCTTCTATTATTGCCCTGAAAAGACAACGAATATCAGAACATGGAAATCCCCAATAAAAATCATTCTTATTCAGAATATAATAAATTAATTTTGAAGAATTAGGGTTTTCTTGTAAATAACATTCAGGAGAAGTCCTACTCTTCGTAATAGTTCTAAAAGCATCGAGGTAGTTTTTAAAATTATTATCTTTATATACAGATAGATCTTTCTTATAAAAAGGTAACAACTCCTTGAATAAATCATTAGGTTCTTCAGCTATACACTCAGATAATTCCTGAATTTTATTTGCTCGAACAAACTCAAAATCATTGATTACTGCTTTAATACTGAATCCCATAATATCCAGTCTTTGGGCTACATTTTTAGCTAAAACGTTATATACGACTTCTGTTTGTTTATATTCAACATCATCTTTAATAATGTTTTTATTTACAATCTTGTCGCTTTCCCTAAACAAAGTCATTACTTCTGGATCCACACAGCTCATTCTTGAAAACACTTCGCATTCATTTATGTATAATTCACAGTAATTTCCCACTTTATTTAATTCCCTTTTTATTTAATTATCTAACATATAGTACAAGCATCCACACCACAGAATTGTTAATTTTTTTTACTTGTTTTTCGTTTTTTCAACGTAGTTTTCACCGCGAGTTTTCACATTTTCTTTCCGGTTTAATACAAGAGTGCGTAATCATACATATGATATACACCCAAATAGTTGCGCTTGCAACTATCCGAAAGCTTACCTAAAATAAGCATAGCTCAATCTTTGGAAAGAAATTTAATTGCATCAGTCGCTTCTTCAAATGGTCCCGAGAGCTCAGGTTGACCCTCAAAGTTATAAGACACGAAGCGCAAACCAGCGGGCACGGTTCGGCTAAAGAAATAGCATGCGTTCTTCGCAGTCCCTGGTGACGCTTTAACTTGGACTAAAGGCAGAAGTTTCAAAGCATTGCTCTGATCTCCGTTAATAAGATACAAACTATCAACGTCAAGCCACATAGACATATTGCGTGACTCTTTCAGAAATTCACTATTACTGCCCTTCAAAATTGCGATCTGATTTTCAAACACCCCTTTACGAGGCAGGCAAAAAAGAGCATTCACAATCAATGAACTGTCCCAGGCATCGGCCATAGCTCCCCGAAGTCTTTCCACTTGCCCTAGAAGTTTCTCATTGCGAAGCTTTGCTTCCTCTTGGCTTACAATACCACCATGTCCACTCCAGGTATTACGCATCTTGTTTGTCACACCAAGAATATCAGCAATCTCTTTCCCGCAGAGTAAACGAGGAAATTTGAGTGTGGAATCAAAAAAAAGATCAGCACAAATCGATCGATCGTTCTTTGCATCATCCAACTTCTTCCCATCCTCTTGAAGCAACATTCGAGTCTGTTTTCCTAAATATTCTACAACTAACTTCCAAGTACCAAAAGTCGCACGCTGGAAACTTAAATGCTGTTTTGCCATTATCTCATTTAGCTTTTTTTTGTGCGGATCATAAAATGAATCTTTTCTGCTAAACGCACTAAGCAGAATGACACTAATAAATTCAGCTGTAGCTTCGAAAAATTGAAGAAGATGTTCATACTTAGTTTTATAATCATCACTGGAAGTAGCCTGCCAGGCGCGAAGAATTGATGCCAAAGGAAACGGAATGGTTTCAAACCATTGCTTCAATCCAATAGCAGCTTGCTTCTTCAGGTTACCTGCTAACCGCGATGAAAATTTACTCAGCTGATCATCAACATCGTCTGCCGACCGTGGATTTTTCCACAATTTGCGCCTCAATTCTGACAAGTCATTTTCAAGACTAAGCAGGGTGTTTTCCTCACCAGACAAGCGACCTTCAATTTCTATCATCTTCTGTTGCGTTGTCAAGTCGGGAATTAAGACCTGTATTTTTTTCAGGACTTGCTTATTCAACTTTGGGGGAAAGGTTCCCAATTTTCTCCATTCTCGTGTCTTTTTTCCAAGTTCTGAATTCAAAAACTGCGCAATAAACGTGGCACTGGATTTTGAAGGATCGATAACAACCTGTGCATAACTTTGAGCTTTCAATGTTAAATTATCAATCGAGTCAACAACGTCACTTTGCCCGATTATAGGAACGAATACAGCATTTCCCACCTCAGGAAACTTAAACTCATTTCCAAAACATCCAAGATTGATCTCCATTGCCAGATTCTCGAGAGGCACCGCAGGGAAACCGATCTGCTTACTAGCCGATTGAAAGTAATCGCCAGCACGAAGCGAATCAATACTTCGAAACTCAAGAGCATCAACATAACGCCCAAGTTCAAAAGCACCTCCCTCTTCACCTTTTGTGTAATTCTCGAGAATTTGTGCATTTGTATTTTGATCACTGGATAATTGGGCAACGAACATTTTCTTGTTCGTCCCTTTTCTGACAACCAAGAGGTAAGTGTCGATAGATGTACAGGGCGCAAACGAACCAAGCGGAAGAGCAAGTGCAGCATCTACACTGAAGCCCAGATCAGGAAAGTACTTTAGAACCGAACGACCGGAGTAAAAGAACGAAGCCGGCACGACAAAAAGTCCCACACCGTTCTCAGAAAGTCGAGCCGTAGTTGCAGCAAGTATCAAATTTCCGAGTTTATCCTTTAGATTAATTGGGTTCCCTGCCATATTAACCAGTGTCAACGATTCACGAGTTCTAACCCCAAACGGTGGACAACTAACAACGACGTCTATCGGCTCATCAAGTGTTCGCAACAGAGATAGAGACTGCCCGATAGACCATTCTGCTTCAGGAAATAACATTTTCGCTAGTTCCCCCTCTGAGGTGTTTGGGTTGTATCCGATACACCTCTCTGCCGAGGTTGCTTGTTGAGCAATAGCTAAAAGTGCTCCCAAGCCAGCCCACGGATCCAATATCGTTTTTGCAGAATGAGAAACGAGAATCTTCAATATAGTTTTAGACAACACAGGAGGGATTGGCATGGGGCCATAAGCACCAAAAAATTTAGCAAGACGATTTGTTATTTCTAGGATCTCGTACTGTTGCGGAAGAAACTTTCGATCAGCCAAAATTGCTGCGAGTTCGACCGGTGAATAATTAGTTGGATACGAGCCACGTCGATTCTCAAAGAGACTACAAAACTTAGAAACAAAAGATTGCTCGCTCATAATAATTCACTCCAAAATTAAGTTTGTGAAGAGTGTACCATTCTTTCTGTAATTTGAGTTACCGCATTTAAGGCAAGAACGGCAAGCTATACACAGTCGGGCGCTGGCTGTGTATAGCTTACTACATACCCACATAAATATAATTCATCGAATGCAAATGGGGCCAGAACCATATCAAAATTGGTACCAATTCACTATCAATAATGGAACCTTTTTAGATTGTCATTGACAAAACCTGGTTGCATATAAGATTGTTATGAATTTTCCATAAACTCTTCATCTATTTCTTTAAGCATTTTATTTAATTCTTTAATTCTGTCAGTAAAACTATCCCAAAAGACTTCTGCATCATTATTATTTACTAAATTATTTTCGTTAATCCATGTTGACATTTTTTTAAGAATATAATCAATTTTTCGAATAACTTCATTTAAATCTGGTAAAGCAGAGATACTTTCATAACGATCTTTTGTTTCTTTCTTGATTTTTTCAATAGCACATTGTATTTCTGAGAAATTTATTTTAGTTAAAGAGTAATTGTTATAAATTCCTTCATAAACTTTGCTGATAGGGTAGCTAAGATCTTTTGTTATATTGATCATTTTTTCTCCATTAAACTTTTTTTTATGTTCTTCATATTCATTTTTCATCAACTCAATTACCCCTTCTAAAATTGTTATAACGCTTTCATTTTGTGTTGTTCTTAAGTCCTGAATATTTATTGTTGTGTGTTCGTTTTTTTTAGTATCTGAATAATAAGACATTAATGTGAACTTCCATTGATTTTTTACACTCAAATCACTTAATAACACAACCTATTGCCTCTGTTAGCCAGGAAAACTTTAATTTTCCTGGCTTTTTTATTTGCAAAACTAGTATTGTGGCATAT
>JBAYAV010000097.1:0-9082 GCA_041669565.1 Lentisphaeria bacterium | reverse complement strand
TCGCGCAAATGGCCGTTGACAACGAACCAACCACGAAAAAGGAAATCTACGCTAACCATATTTAGCGTCTACTAAATACAGGTGGCTTCAAGTTTATACCCCCAAAAAAGATTAATGAATATGTTCTAACAACTAGTTCAACTTGACATATTCTTTGTCATGAAAATTGCAGTCGTTGCGCTTCTTATGTAATTTTTACGCCAAGCCCTTCGGGTGCAAAAAAGCAAGTTGAGGGCGAGGGGGCTTGACGCATAACAACTACGGGCGCAAGCGCCCTCTAATATTATGCGTCAAGCCCCGCAACTCGCCGTTCTGCTCAAGATATAAAAAAAGACAAGATAAATATAAGCATTACGGTATTCGTAGTTCTGATCATAATTCGGATACTCGGGGGTATTGTTGACGGATTTTACGATCAATTCTTTATAGCTGACTACGGATTCGGTATGTTTGATGTAGTTCTCATTACTGTTGTATGGTCGTACATCAAAACGTTCCCGGGCAACTTGCTCACTGCTCTCAGCATAGGCCCGTGGATCTTGCATGGCTCTTTCTACACGTCTCAGAGAAAATTGATGATATGCTCGTTGCGCATGGACTGAAATAACTCAAAAAAGAAAATTAAAAAAACAGAACAAATGAGTGCACACTATTCCCAGCTGCTGGACGCGTCTAGGAAAGTGTGACTCCAACGTTATGACTAGCAAAACTGGCAGGAGTAGCAATTAATGAAGACCCTATCGCTTGATGGAAAATGGAAAGTCCGGGATGAAACGCTTTCATGCAAGGACATATCAGGCTTTGACAAAGTGATCAAGGCATGCGACGGCTGGATACCCGCCAGAGTGCCAGGAGAGATACACCTTGATCTTGTCCATGCCGGTCGTCTTGAAGAGCCATTGTTCAGTCTCAATGCCAAGGAGAGCCGTTGGCCTGAAAAGCGGTCATGGTGGTTTGTGAAGTCATTTGAAGCACCGGCGTCGTTCATCACACATGAACGCCAGGAGCTTGTGTTTGATGGTTTGGATCTTTATGCACAGGTATTTCTTAACGGTACACTTCTCGGCTCGGTAAAGAACGCTTTTGTGCCGTGGCATTTTAATGTGCGTCACATGATAAGAAAAGGCACAAATACCCTTGTGGTGAGGCTCACGGCAGGAGCAGAGTTGGTTCCTAAATCATTTAGGCCCAAGATCGGCCGTAAAGGGGTTACTTACGGAGGACGAAAACAATTCCCGGGGATTAGTCAGTTGCGCAAGCCTCAGTTCACTTATGGTTTTGATTGGGTTGATGCGCTTCCAAACATTGGAATCTGGCGCAGCGTTAGCCTTAGAGGGCACTCCGGTATTGTATTGCATGATGTTCATGTCGACACACAGATTGACAAGCAAGATGTCTTTCTGGCCGCCAAGGTGATTATTGAGAACCTTCATCCCTGGAGTGAGCGGCCCTGCACTATGGAGATGATTGTCACACCACCATCGGGAGAGACTTTGACTCACAGAATGGACATCAATGCGCAGGTAGGACGTTCAACTCTGACGTGCCGGTTGAAGATACCGAACCCGGAACTCTGGTGGCCGAACGGCATGGGGAAACAGCCACTTTATAACGTTACTGTACGCATTTTTCACAACAAGAAAAAGGCGGACGAACGCAAAATGGATGTCGGCCTGAGAACCGTGGAGATTGACCGCTCAGCCACACCCCCCGTCGGTACGCGTTTTTGCATTCGCGTCAACGGACGCGATGTTTTCTGTAAGGGCGGGAACTGGATACCCGCTGATGCGATTCTCGCCAGGGTTACCAAGAAGAAATACGAAACACTGATCGCGGAAGCACACAATGCGAACATCAATATGCTGCGGGTATGGGGCGGCGGTGTTTATGAATCCCCTGATTTTTACAACGCCTGCGACCGTCTGGGTATTTTGGTCTGGCAAGATTTCATGTTCGCCTGTGCAGAATATCCGGATAACAATGAAGAGTTCCGTTCCGCCATTCGCGATGAAGCAGAGAAGGTTGTTTTGTTGCTAAAACACCACCCCTGCATCGTCCTCTGGTGCGGTAACAATGAAAATGTGTGGGGCTTCAGGGATTGGTGGAACAACAGCAGGAAGTTCGGAGACAAGGACCTGAAAATTGGTGGCAGCGTCATTTACAATCAAATTCTACCGGAAACCTGCTATAGACTTGATCCACAACGCCCTTATTGGCCAGGTAGTCCGGCTGGCGGCGAAGCACCAAACTCCGAAACTGATGGGGACTGTCACTGGTGGCCGCCATTTACAATGAACGCTGATATCAACCGCCGCATCAATCACGAAGTATTCGACGAATGCACATCTCGGTTTGTAAGCGAGTACGGCGTCATCGGGCCCTGTCATCTTCATTCAATGAAACAGTACCTTAAGCCGGACGAACTGCACATTGGTTCCAAGGCATGGAAAGAGCATACAAATACCTTTGAGAAAGGGACGACGTATGCTGGAATCAGACGGCACTATACGGATCCAGAAAACCTGAGCATCTCCGATTACATTCTCTATGGACAGATGTTTCAGGCTTCAATGTATGGACTTACCATCCAGGCACTGCGCTTCCGTAAAAATGATCCACATAATGACTGCCAGGGAGCACTCATCTGGATGTACAACGATTGCTGGGGAGAAACCGGCTGGACACCGATTGACTACTATCTGCGCCGCAAAGCAAGTTACTATTGGATTCGTCATGCCAACGTCCCTGTGAAAGCAATTGTGCGCCGACGCGGAAAGCACTTAGTGACACGAGTCGTTAATGACACCTTGAAACAAGTTAAGGTTACCGTTCATCTCGGTTGGATGCGTGTCGACGGTTCAGATTCAAGAATGAAATCAGAATCAATCTGTCTCCAGCCGAATGGTATGGTTCAGATAGGGAGCGAAGCGATCCCCAGCCACAAGGTGCTGAATCACCGTGAATGGATTTATGTCGCGTACTTAACTGGAGGAGGTACTGAACTGTCTCCTTCGATCTGGCTTCTCATGCCTCATCGTGAACTCGAAATCCCGAATTCGGACATTCGCATTACCGCCAGAGGAAGAACCATACATCTCATCAGCAAGACGTATTGTCACGGCGTTCATTTCAGAGACAATGGCAAAGCCATATTTTCTGATAACTATTTCGATCTACTGCCCGGTGTTCCTAAATCCATCACGTGTCTGGTCTCCAAGGTTCCTGGGAAGTTACAGTTCTATTCAATTGTGTGATGTGGAGGCCTGCAAAAAAGGTCATAACATTACGCTGGAGAATATTGTCGCTAACCGCGCCGAATCCTCAGCGTGGGCGTTGAGGATATAATAATTTATTCTATTCTTTCATGACGTAATATCTTGTAATATCTAGGATATGCGCTACTCAGAAAATTCAAAACTGGATAATTTTCTAATTTGTGTTATGTTAATGCAAATGTGGGATTATGTTGTGGAGAAACATATCCTAAAATTAAATACAGAATCAAAATATCGGTAAAATTTTAAAAAAACAAAGACAATAATAGTTGCAAATATCTAATTTTCTCCAAATTATGGTATGACGCATATTGATTGTTCGAAGGAACGATGAGAATGAAAAACACGAAACATACTCAATGTACAGACTCAATCGAAGTGCTCGTTTCCGGGCTCAGCGAACGAGACGTTATCAAACCAATTATTGACGACAAACTAATTTCGGTCAGGCTCACCCACAGCGAGATGGCAGGCGGCGAGCTGAACCGGCGCATCATGGACTTGATCGAGAAGAACTACATGGTTCTCAATCTGGACCGGGACTGGCTGGACAAGTTCAAGAATAGAACAGATCGTGGGGACAAAAACAACGTGTACTACGGCATCGGCAAGGTTCTGGACGCCGGCAGTCTGTTTGCTCAATACACCGGCGAACAGAAAGTGGCCGAACGCGCCCAGTACATCATGGACCAGTTGCGGAGTTCGCGCGATTCCGACGGATATCAGGGCTTCTGGAATGTCGAAACGGATAACCACCAGAACTTGGTCAACTGGATCCTCCACGAACAAGAGTACATCAATCTGGGGTTGGTGAGGAACTACCGGATAACGGGAAATCCGCAGGCTCTGGCGGACGCGAAGATCATGGCGGATTACATAATGCGGATGTTTCCCGCCAACGACAGGGGGGAGCATATCATTCCGGTGGGCACATCCATCGCAGGTATCACAGAGAGCTTCGTGGAGCTGTATCGTGTGACCGGGGAGGGGACGTATCTCGAGTTCGCCAAGACCCTGCAGTATGAACCGCACTTTTACTACCTGAAACCATTCGACGTTTGGGTGAAGGGCATCACGAATGTCTCCCGCTACCATGTCTACGTCATGCTGTCGCACATGTATCCGGACACGGAACTGTACCGGCTGATCGGCGGCGAGGACTATTTGAAGAAGAGCCTGTGGATGAAGCAGGAACTGCTCGAACAGGGCCGCGGCGGGCTACTGGTCACCGGTTCAACGTCTCAAGGCGAACACTTCACGTACGATCAGGCCGGAGAGGGCCAAATCGAAGAATCGTGCGTGACGGCCTATCTGCTCCGCTGGATCGACAGCCTCATGCGGCTGGATGGCGATATGCGGTACGGAGACATTATGGAACGAACGATTTACAACGCCCTGTTTGGGGCGCAGTCACCCGACGGCCGCCACATCTGCTACTTCACACCTTTCACCGGGAAAAGGGAATTCCAGCAGCGCGACACTTTCTGCTGCAACGGGAACTTCCGGCGTGCCATCGCCGAATTGCCGCAAAAGGTCTACTACCGTACCCAGGATGGCGACATCGCCCTGAATCTATTCACGCGTTCCGATAAGACGTTCGACGTCAATGGCAAATCCGTTGAAATCAAGCAGGAGACGACATACCCGAGTTCCGGCGAAGTAAAGCTGTCATTTGTGTGCTCGGAACCGGTTGAGTTCGCGTTTCAGTTCCGAACCCCGCGCTGGGCGGAAAAAATCACGTGTGCCTTGAACGGCGCGCTCTACACACCAAACACGTCCCAACCGGGTTGCGCCGTTGTCAAGCGAGTCTGGACATCTGGCGACACATTGGCTATCTCTATTCCGATGGGCTGGCGTTTCGTTCGCGGCCGGATGATTCAAGACAGCCGCGTCGCGCTGCTACGCGGACCAGTTCTGTTCACGTTCAGCGAAACTCTGAACGCGGATGTACTCAAGAGATGCACGAATCCACGCGACCTAGTTCTCGATCCATCCAGCATAGGGGAGCCAGTCCTGGACAACAGAATTCGTCCCGACGGACAGAAAGTCATCGTCAGGGCATGGACAAATTCCGAGCGCACGACCGCCCCAGTCGCTATCGTCCTGACCGAGTTCATCGATGCTGACGGTATTGAAGTGTATTTCAAGGTTCCGGATCTCAAGGATACGAAACCGATCCGAATCATGGACGACGAACTCCTCTCGGAGCCACGCAAACCCGCCAAGGATGAGATCATATAGGAACGGTCAACGCCTCTGGATTGCGGATAACTAACATTGAAATGGTACGACCAACCAGCAAATGGTCGTACGGTTTCGCTACCCGACATTCGTGCCGTTCTAATGAGGAAAACGATAAAAAAGACTAATTGGTGGATTCATAACACAAAGTATGTCAAAGCGTATGCTGCGTACATTGTAATGCTTATCACATTCAGAGTGATAATTGGGGCTTACTGTTTAATGTGAGATGGGACGCTACGCTGCTATCGCAAGCTCCAGCCTCAGCAAGCAGTGCAAAAAAATGCGTGATATCGCATTAAAGATTCATAGATTGGATGAATTTTATATTATAGTTCATCTGCAAATTTCTTTGCCTAAATGTGTGTAAAACCTTGCATTTTAGTCTGTAAAACAAAGTATTAATACTTGCAAATAGGTTCGTTATGAATTAAACAGGAGGCCTAATTGAGTTTCTGCATCTTAATACACTAATAGCAATCCCAATCCATGCACTCGGAGTTTATGAGTTTGTCGCCGTATGGGGTGTCCACTGGTATATTGGGAATTTTATTCATAATAGGCGGATTCTATATTTTCAAAAACGCAATTAGAAAATTAATACAGAACAAAGTTAAAAAGTATTTTAAAAAAAATCTTTTACAAACATTCTAACACATAAAACGTACATAACTAACGGGCAAAACTGTACTCAGCTAGCTACACCAATCAAACAAAAGAAAATAAATTCTAACAAATCGATAGAAGCGACTCGTAAATTCGCGCCTCTTCTAAACGTTGAGAGAACAAATTTAAAAGAATAAAAAGATTAATATGTTTTGCCAAATATGGGAAGAAGAAAGAACTTTTGGCGAAATAAAACAAATCAAGTGAGGGTGATAAAAAAATCACTCTCAACAAATGAGTGCACACTATTTCAAGCCGCTGGCGTGTCTAGGAAAGAGTGACTCCAATGTTGTGGCAATCAGAACTAGAATATTGCAATGGTAAAAGCAAAATTAATAGCAGCGTTGACGTTGGTCATTGTAATGATCTTTGTCGTTTTTTAAAACACGCAACCGGTCAAAACGAAGTTTCTCTTCTTGACCCTAACAATGCCTTGCGCTGCTCTTCTGGGCATCACTTTGCTAATCGTAAGCACCATGTTTTGATTAGAATTTTAAGAAAAGAGGAAAAAATTAATACATCATAAAATTAGTCACAAAAAAACGAAAAGCAGAGAAGGATAATTACTCCTTTTAGCCGTTTTTTTAAAAAATGGTGGTAAAATAGGATTTTATATTTTATAAAAGTAAAAATTCACGGATTCAGGAAATCGTATAGAGGCGGTGTTTGATGATAAATTTAAAACGTGTTGGGTTAATGCTCAACATTCAGTTGATGTTCGTTATCATGTTGATAGCGGTTGGGATGTGCGAAGCTAAAAAGTTGGATTCTGGCGATTATTCATTTTTTGAATTTGAAAATCAAAGTCAAATAGATGCGTGGAATAGCATAGGTAATGCGACGACAAAATGGGTTGATTCGCCTTGGAGTGATAGCGGAAAAGCAATGGCTATCACATTTGAAAAATATGCTCCGGGTCGTAACCGTTGGCCTGCGATTGTGATTAAGGGTAGGTCGCATTGGCCGTCGGATGACAATGGTGAAAGTGAGTTGTATCGCGAGCTTAGTTTTAAAATCAAAAATATTGGCAAAGATACTGCTAACATTTATTTGCATTTTCGAGGCAACAATTCTCGCTATACGGATAATCATATTATACTTAAACCTAATGAAGATCGAAAAGTCGTTATCGACCTAAAGCCACTTGCGGCGGTTATTCCACTGAGTAAGATTATGGAATTACATATTGCTACAAGCGAGCCTGAGCAAACATGGCAGGTTGTCGTCGATGATTTTGTTTTATCCTATGGCTTTGATTTGACAGTAAGCGATATCCGCAAATTGATTAAAATCGAAGCAGGCAATGCAAAAAAATATTTTTCAGATCCGCAATATGAAAAGCTCTTTCTTGAAAAAATTGTAAACTTAGAGCAGTCACTTGGCGAGGTGTTAAAACTAAAAAATATTACGCCTAATGAAGTCAAAAGTGCCCAATTGAGATTAGATGACATTGCAGATAAGGTTCAATTAGCAGCGTATGATATTCGCGGGATTGTTTCGTATGATCGCTTGAAAAAATCGACGTTTTTAACGGAAAAAAACGAAAAGTCTGCTTGGACGATTGGTACGATTGACAGCATGAGCAAGGTTATGCGAAATATCGTTCCTGATGGTATGAAATTTGGTCAATCTTGCTGTTTTGATGTTGGTCTTGGTGAGTCGGCGAGTCAACAAGTTGTGATTATTCCACTAACAAGTGATTTGGATAATATTGAATGGATCGCCGAGGATTTGATCGGACCTGGCGGTGCTAAACTTGATTTACAAGTTCGCGTGGTTGGGTATGTGAAAACAGCAAAGCCTAGCGGATATGAGGTTAAGCATGTTGGCTGGTGGCCTGATCCGCTGATTGATTATTTAAAGAGTTTTGATTTAGCTGTTGGTCAACTCGGGCCATTATGGCTTAGCATTCGCACGAATGAATCGACTGTTGTTGGTACGTATCGCGGCAAACTGATTGTTAATGTTAAAAATCAATCGTCTAAAAGTGTTCAGATCGAAGTAAAAGTTAGGCCTATAAAATTACCGAAAACGCCGACTTTTAGAACTGCTCTTAACTATAACGAAGATTACGTTCGTAAATTGTATGGTGATAAATTTACCCCTGAGCTTAAATGGAAATATCGCGAATTTATTTTACAGCATCGATTTAACGTAGATGATATTTACAGGTTTCAATTATGCAAATACTCAGTTGAAGACCTTAAACGCTTAAAAAAGCTAGGCCAAAATCATATCACACTCGCAAATATTTATAATACGTGGGTGGCGAAAGATAAAAAAATGATCGATCGAATCTCTGGCTTTTATGAACGCGCTAAAGATGCGGGATTTGAAGGTCAATGCGCAATTTATGGTTTAGATGAGCTGCCGAATAAGCTATTACCAAGTGCTATTGAAAGTTGTAAGGCGTTGCATAAAGCTTTTCCTGATGTTCCTCAGATGACGACTGCTTTTGTAAAAGATTTTGGAGTGGGAACTGAAGTTGAAAATGCGTTTGATATTTGGGTACCGAGCTGGCATAGCTATGATCAACAACAGGACGCGATTAAAAATATCCGCAAAAAAGGCAAAGAGGTTTGGTGGTATACTTGCTTAAGTGGCGGGCTTCTTATCGAATATTCTGGAACAGAACCTCGCGCTAGAATGGGCGTTATGAACTGGAAATATCAGCCGGATGGTTTTTTGTATTATTCGCTGATTCGCGGTGGGCAGGGTACCCTTATGACTGATGGGCCAATGATGTCGTGGAACCCTGCAACGTATGAAGATTATAAGTAAGCGGTCAGTCAGCACCATTAATATCAAATAATATCAAAAAAAAAAGCTTTTCCTGACAAAATCAGAAAAAGCTTTTTGGATTTTTTATAAAAAATTATTTAGACACAATTTATAATTTC
>JBAYAV010000096.1:0-9105 GCA_041669565.1 Lentisphaeria bacterium | reverse complement strand
ACGCGATAATACAATTTTTCAGAGTCTTTTCTCTTTTCCAGCAGATGTTTCCACTTTTGCATTGCATTGGGCAGATCTTCTTTATAGATCCACTGATCCACTTCATCAAGGCACCCGTGATGAATCGGCAGCAATTCAAGGAGCAGGTCCGATCCTATAATTTTTCGGTTTGCCGGATTATACTGGAATACGGCAGAATCCATTAGTTTGATCTCGGCATCAAATTGCTTATAGGCAAAGTTTACACGATCTTTTGTATCCTGGTAATCGCCATTATCAAGCAAGAACAAAAGAGCAGTCTGCTGAGAAAACAAATGTTTACCAAAAGGCACCAAATACATTATTTGCCTTGTATTCCCACAAAAGAATTCGATCTTTCTTTTCCTATGATCTCGAAATACCTCTGAGACAGCAGGCGTTATCCGATCATAATCAATATCCGGGACATTGGCCAATTTCATGGCGCCATACTGATCTTTATGAACCACACCGCTAAAAAGCAATAAATCTTCCTGGGCATTAATAATACCAATTTTGCCAGGCAGCAAATCCATAATACGACGCGCAAATTTCAAGTGCTTCCACATAAGATAAAGCGCCACGCACATCGCTACTAAAAAAATCACAAAGGTCACAACCATAAGGAATACCGACAAAGAATGCTTCTGCCAAAAACTTTTCGGACGATTCATAAGCAAATAATGCTGTGAAATATTAGCGCAGTTGAGCTTATTTTCTTTTAATATCCGCCAATCAATGATGAGCGTATTCTTGATCGATGTAATTGGCACATCATCGGCGCTTCCTTTTTGATGGACCTCAAAAATGAGTTCTGAAATCCGTTTTCCGTACTGAACCGGATCCGTGACCACGCCCCCCACTGCACCATTGCCAAATAGACTGATATCATTAATCAAATAAGGATGCTTCGCAAAATGAGACAGCTTTAGGCTAAATGCATCTAACGTCTGATAATGATTATCGACTAAGCCATGCCATGGCACGAGCATTAACAAAGAATCTTTCGGCATCGCCGCAATTTTTTCAAAGACCCCCTCTATCGGCTGTGTCTGCAGACTTTCGAATTCAAATTGCACATTCGGGTACTGTTGAAAGAAGGCCTCCGCTTTTTTTTCAAACACAATGCTGTCTGGCAGGCCATCCGAAAAGATCAGCACTTTTTTTGTAAGTGGATATAGTTCCAATCCTGCACGAAGAGTATCTCCTGGTTTTATTTCCTGCACAACACCAGTAATATTCGGATACTGCCCTTTAATATTCTTTACCACGTTTTCATATCCGCCAAATATAACAGGTACACTCCGCGGCATTTCAGAGTAATGTTTCAGAAACAATTTAATAATGGGGCTATCTAAAATAACGACCATATCATATTTGCCGTCTCGAATACATTTTAGATACAGTAATAATTTTTTTTCACAGGCATCTTCGTCAAATATTCTCATCATATCAAAAGTCACAACACTGACAGAATTAATATACCATTTTTTTTTACAATCGTTTTGGATCGTATTCACTAAACGATTTGTCCACACTTGAGTGGAATGGAAAGACGCCAAGATCAAAATATTTTTAGTCTCGTTATTTTCTCTGTTTTCAGCAAGTTGAGCAAATAATGACAAGCTGAAAACAAATATAAATACGATGAAAATTCTTTTCATATAAAGAAAATATCCTTATTATAGGAAATGCAAAAAAGACAGACTATTTTTCTTTCTTTCAACAAATAAATTTACTGTCTTTTTAATATATTACTTATTATAAATAAAAGGACAATTTTTTATTATTCCGAATACAATTCCTTTGAATTTCATGCAAAAGAAAGGGTTCTTTTCTTAAAACAAAACCGGAAAATCCCTGAGAAAAACATTTCAGAGGGCCTTTTTCCGGCTTTTCTATTTTATTTCAAGAGTCGGACGCATCGGCCCGATTGTTTTTTATTTTCCAGATGAGCGAACAAGTTCGGCAACCAATTCTCGATTGCTTTGAGCTTTCCGACTTATTCGCATCTTGCCGTTTAAACAAAAAACTTCTGCCGGCATCGGGCGCAAATTGTAAATTCCGCCCATCGAATAACAGTACGCGCCCGCATTTTGGATATCTAAAATGTCATATTCCCGTATCTCCGGCATCTTGCGCTGCTCGGCAAAACGATCCCCCGTTTCACAGATATTGCCACAGATATCATAGACCTTTTCTTTTCCGCTAGGATTGCTTAAATTCACAATATGATGATAGGCATTGTACAACACCGGTCGAATTAATTGCGGAAAGCCCGAATTGCATCCCACAATTTCGCGCGTGCGGTTATGCTTTATGGTATTGACTTCAGTCAGCAAATGGCCACTTTCCGCAACCAGATATTTTCCCGGCTCAAAATACATCTTCAGCTTTCTTCCATAATCCACACAAAATTCTTCGAAAATTCGTGTAATCTCCGCCCCCATCGTCACATAATCAATTCGCTTTTCACCCGGCTCATACGGCACTTTGAACCCGCCGCCAAAATCTAAAAACTCTAAGGAGGGAAAATTCTCCCGCGTCGCGATTTTAATTAGATTTTTCATGCTCTGGTAAACAGATTCCGCATGCTGCAACCCGGAGCCGGTATGCTCATGTAACCCCACTACTTTTAAATTGCCATCTTTAACAATTTTTTTGACCTTTTCCACATCGGAAAGAAGAATCCCGAATTTTGTCAAATCGCCAGCCGTCATTGTTTTTTCATTATCACCATCTTTGACATCGGGATTAAAACGAAGACAAACGGATAACCCAGGAAACTTTTTCGCCGTTTTTCCCAGACGGGACAACTCGCCGATATTCATTAATACGCCCGTCGCACAAACCTGATCAAATTCTTCATCGGTCATATTATTGGCAGTATAAATAATATTTTCTTTTGGGAAGCCCAGTTCCAAAGCCAAAAAGACTTCCGCAGGGCTTACCGTGTCCAGACCGCAGCCTAAATCACGCAATAATCGTAAAATATCAAGATTATAATTCGCCTTTATCGCATAATGAATTTCCAGCCCGGAAAAAGGAATAAACTTAAAAAGGGACTTATAACAAGATTCAATCTGATCCGCATCATAAACATATAACGGCGTTCCATATTCTTTCGCTGCGGCTAACAATTCTTCAGAATTTAACATATTTATTCTCGGATATTTATTCTTTATTACAATTTGCTTTAACGGAAAGCAACAAAACAACGACAAAAAAGAAAATAATATAACCTAAAAAAATACTTTTTTCAATGTTTTTCGCCGTTTTTCAAAAATTTTTCAAGATTTATTTCAATACTGCAAGCTTAACTATCTTCACAAGCTTCCGTTGTATATTTTGTTTGCTCTGCTGATTATGAACACCTTATCAATTTAATTTGTTTTACACTTTTAAATATTCACTCCGTTCACAGACCTCATTCACCGTTACAACCCAGAAAAGACCACTTTGCTGCCCAAAAGCAAAAATACCATAAAAAATTACATGGCATCCAAGCATAACAATGTCACGAACAATCTAAACGTGATCAACACTACAAATATGAAACGTAAAACATCAATTACAGATAAACGGGCAACAATTGTGTCTTTTCGGAAATAAGCCGACGAGTCCGCCCATTTGTTTTTACGGAATCTTGAGCTTAATCTACTGCGTTCTACGATCCCCTTCCAAACGATATAACAAACAATCGCCGCGATGGGTTTTCTCCTGGAAGCGTTCGCAATGCTCTGCGACCAGTTCCCCAGTCCAACAGTCACGGACACGTGTGGGTTCGGGCAAGCATACGTCAAGCGGACCATCAGACTTGGCATATATACCAAGTAATCCGGGCAGGGTTAATATCTGGTCACCACGTTCAGAGTAGAGGTGTACTCCAGCCTCTCTGGCAAAACGAGTCATTAGACACGAAGGCATGTTTGACGAAGCACTCCACACAGAACGCCAAGTGGCAAAACGTTTGGACACTAGAGCTGCACCATTTCCGTCATGATCGTGGTCTGCCCCGACCCCCTGCACATAATACCCCAGCGTTTCAGCCTCCGGGTCACAGCCGGTCAACCGAGGGTAGATATTTCGCGGATGTCCATAGCACAGTCGAACACCGTCAAGCCAAGTCTCCGTCAACATGGAATTGCGAAGACGTGGCGGCATATGAAGCTTAATTCCGATTAGATCAGCGACAGCTTTCGCACTCCACACGCCATCGCGAATCGCCCCGGGCAGATAAAACCAAAGAATCGTACGATTGTCACACTCCAAGCAGCTCTTGACCAAACTTCGACACTCCTCGGATAAATAAATGATATCAAGCATAATGCAAAATTTGTATTGCTCCAGTACACCGCATTTCTGTAGCAATGGTAGGTCTTCAATGCGGTAAAAGTCATACGAGGCCCCGATGGCACAGATCTCATTCAGAGCCTGTTCTACCAGATTACCGGAATAAGAAACCGGAGAGCATTTCATATAGAGAGCACTTCGGTCGCTGGTAAACACGGCGATTTGAGCGTTGCTGGTACGCTGGTCTAACGTCTTACCTGCAAAACGTTGAAGGGACTCCAAAACCTTCATCAAGTGCACATCCCGAAACCATCCCTCTCCAAAAAGATCCATCCACCAAAGCGTCCCGCCGGAACGCCAGATATCAAGAAAATCACGCAGGAGAATATTTCGAGAATCTGTAATATTGGTAGAAACACAGTCCGTATGATTTTGTGCTAAATGCAGCCTAGTGTCCTCTTCTGCATAATACAACTTGCCATGCTTCACAATACTTCCAGGCACAACTTGGGGTGCCGCACAGCCGCCTTTATTACGAGCATCATAACTAATCGGCGCACAAAGAAAATCAACATCGGGACAAGATAAGACCCGCTCTTGATCGTAATGACCGAGAGCGTAGTGATCCAACAGATTTGCCGGAACATTTTTGTAGCCGTAAAAGGCCCCGTATAGCTTCTTCCTGCCTAGCTGGCGCAAAGTGCTTTTAACTATATGAGCTTGAAATACAACAGCGTCTGCCATTGCATAAGAAGAAAAATCCAAAAAATCGACAACGCACATTTCCGTTTCCGGATTAAAAAGCATGGTCGAATCCAGTCGATTTTCTGCAAAAAAAGCATCGACGCCAGGAAACTCTGCCGTTTCAAAGCGGATTGTCCCATCATGCCATGCCGCCTGCAAAGCATCCTCCGTCACATATTTCATGCGCAGCCAGGTTCGAAAATCTCCCAGCTGCGTACTGCTAAAGTCACTGATATAGTAACCCCAACGGTAAGCATGTTCAGCACAGTCATGAACTCCGGTATGATAACCAAAAACGTAGTCCCCCCAATTTTTTTCAAAATATTCCACCATGTGGATAAGAGCTTCGGCGAGTGTCTTTTTCCATTCCGGATAATTCAGCGAAACGTGCGGACCGTATTCAAAACAACCTCGCTTCAAAGAGAAACTTTTTATGAGCGACTCAGGATATTTCTTAACCCACCAATCCGGCACGGTGACGCGCAGCCGAGGCAGCACTTTGATCTTCGGATTGATTGAAACAAACATGGACATTGTTTTATCAATATAGTCATCCGACATTTCAGGAAAAGCAGCAAGACCGTCGTGATAATCAGTTTCGGCGCCATTTTCGCGAATAGAAAGACGTCCCATAAATGAAAAGAAATCAATGCCAGCATTCTTGAAGTTCTCTACATCCTCCGACTTCGAAAAACGGTTCCAGTGCATTACCGCGTCCGATGCTTTTCCGTCGATGAATAAAGTAGGCACGCCATGATAATTTTTAACTTCTGCTGTTTTCAACTTGAGAGCTCCATTTTTTAATCATTTTCCTCCTGCTGCGAACATCCTCGTTCACGACTCAGTGATGAAGATGACGGTTCTTTGTGATCTCCGTTCCTCGGCAAAATCCTATCTGCAAAGGTTCCGCCGAACAGCTTAGACTATTGTTACGTATGACAAGATGCTCCGTACTGTCAGCATAGATCGCATGTAGAGTTTCTGGGCAATCAATGACATTCTCCTCAATCACAATATTTCGATGTACAATGGCATCATGTCGAATAGCATCGGTCGTAATAGCGATGCCTCCCGCCTCGCCATAAAGACCGATTCTATTTTTTCCAGCACCCAGGATTTTATTTCCGCGGATTAACACGTTTTCTGTCCCAGCGCCCTCGAACCACCCAGATTCGGCAGCAATGTGCACGGCGGTACCGCTGCATCGCTCGAAAGTACATCCTTCGATGCGGACATTGCGTGTTCGGATCAGTAGAGACCGAGCAATATGATCGGCGGCGTGACAATTCATAAATTCCAAACGTGGTAGTTGTGTAATGTCCGCAAACAACATTCCCACAGAAGCTTCTGGCAGTTCGTGGTCCAGCAACAAAGAACATGTGCGGCCATCCAACATCGTAGACCGATGCACCACAAAATGATCGATTGAGGCAAGCGTTTCAGGATCCGTCAATTCCAAGACATCCCCCGCATCAGGATGATCCGGCTTCTGAGAATGAGTTCCACTATGAACCCTATTTTTTGTCTGGCAGGTCACCCCCTCAGCCTTCTGGATCGTGTGATAATAAGTATGCACGTTAAGCGCATCGTCACCCTGGCCACGGAATGTTGAATTTTCCACTCTCAGAAGACCCTTGCATGAAGCAAAATGAGTCGCATCGGTATTGGTGGAAACGCCATCTTCGGCCCCTGGCACAACAGAAAGATTGCGAATAACAATATCCTGGGAACGGTGCCCGACAATCCCCATTCCCGGTTGAGAAAAAATCGTGATATCTTCAAGTAAGGTTGTCGCGGATTCATAAATTAGAATTCCCGGACGGAAGTGAAACGTATGCCAAAGATAGAATTCATCTCCCTTCGTCCCACCGCTAATACCATGGAAGCGAATCGTCTCCGCATCGATTTTCTCCAAGACAACCTCTTCGCTCATGCACATCCAGATTCGGCTGATTTCCTCATTGCGACGCAAAATTGCCCTCAATGCCGGCATTTTCACAGAGATCATTGAAAGACCCGGAAATGCCACATCCAAGATCTGGTCTCCGCTACCGACCACAACCCCTTTGCTCCAAGGTTTCCGCAAATAATCAATAGAAAAACCTTTCAATGTCACATTGCGACACCCCGAAAGACAAAACGGTTCCAGATAGCCGTCAAATACAAATTGCGCACCATATCCGGAGATCGTAACATCACTGCAACCGGTTAAATCAACGCCAACTTGGTAAGACATTTCCGGTGAGAACATTCGCTTTTGCGGAGCACGGCCATATTCTCCTGTCATGACCGCCTTTTGCAAAGCGGCAGCCTTCTCATCGTGCAACAAGTATCGTCCTGCGGGAATTACCAGAGTAGTCCCGGGATGATTTCTCAAATATTCCGCTGCTTTCCGCAAGGAACACAAAGCGTCTGCATTGGAAAAGAAATTTAATGAAATAGTTTCTGTCTTCATGGTCATGATTTTCCTCAAATCATTCATTTTTTATTCATATTAGATACTAGCCGCTCTTAACTCCAACCTGAATCCGTGAAGCATGATACAAAAAACACTAAAAAATAGTTAACAACCTGTTGGCTTGTAGTATATTATATACCAAACACTATAATTTCACTCACCAACGAGGTTATCAATGTTTAAATTTATGTTAAGTTCTGAAGAAATCAACTCAAAAGACGGTTTCCCTTTGTAAAAAAAATGTTAGATAGAAATGTTCGTATGAAAGATTGGAATGCCAAACTGTCCGCAGCACGCAATTCCTGTTATTCGACATCCACCATTGTTCGTAGCACCATTGGCCTCATGACTGCTGGCAACAGCAATTATACGGACATTGAAAAGTTCCGTTTCGACTTTCTCTTCCGTTAGGTTGCGGGCGGTGAAATTCCCTCGCAGGAAACCTATCGACAATGCTTAGATGCTCTTGCTGAAAAAAACGGGCAACACATTCTTACTATAATCCGAAACAGCTCCAAAAAGAAAAATAATAAGATCAAATAATTGACAGACCGTCACAATTTAAATACCCAAAATAAGAATAAAAATCAATTTTCCAAAGGAGAAGCGTCTCGAATGCTGTCGCGTCCCCCTTGCTAATACATTGCTTATTGGTGCCAACAATACGGAATTGCGCAACGCGAAACGCCCAATACACCCCGACAAAGAAAAAAGTCCAGTTAAACACTTATAGAATTTTAAAAAGGCTTTTTGTTTTTGTTCTATCGAGCAAAAAGAAGAATTCAAGTAAATAGCTAAAACACCGACAAAAAAGGAAACAAGAGAATCGAAACAAATACTTTTCTCAATATTTTTTGCCCGTTTTCAATCCTTTTTTTATAGCTTTATTTCAACAGCGCGGGGTTTAATTTTATTGTCTTTGCTGGTTTTTGCTCCTCGGATTGATTCGAAGCATCCCGTAAACTTAGATTATTGTTTACTTTCAGATATTCGCCCCGCTCGCTGACCACATTGGCCGTTACAAAAATCAGAAGATTAATGGGTACGGACGTTATTTCAGTATGCCGAAAAAAGAATCCGATTAAAGGAAGATCACCGAAAAAGGGTATTTTATTAACCGTTTTGGAACTACGATTATCAACCATTCCTCCTAGAACGACCGTCTCGCCGCTCAAGACTCCTACGCTAGTAGAAACGGTTTGTTCATAGACGCGGGGTAATTTCACCTGCGAAAGTGAGCTGCTGTCCGACGAAGTATCCGTAGAACTATCAGACGAGCTGTCATCATCATCACTACTCGTTGTGGTATAACTTTCCCAGCCATCCAATTTAACCAGCTCTGGTTTTAAGCCAAGCAAGATTGTCTGTCCGTCATTACCCACATTTACTTTCACCTCAAAGGTAATTCCGGTAAGGAGTTCAGTTGGAGAGCCAGACGGCACTAGCACATAGCTTGTATTGGAATCGCCATTATCCATTGATTCCACGTCATATTCCTCAAAATAGTAGTATTTCATTCCTTTCCGTAGGCGTGCCGTGCGGTTATTTAGCACCGTCACGCGAGGGATACTCAAGGTTACCGAGCTTTCTTT
>JBAYAV010000095.1:0-9233 GCA_041669565.1 Lentisphaeria bacterium | reverse complement strand
TATCAGCACTTGGACTTGATAAAAATGTTTTTTCTAACCCATATACGAAATGTAACCCCATTTTTAAAGAATAGAAAAATAAAACAATGAGAATATTGAAAAAATAAGTGAGAAATGTGGGTAGAGATGCAACATATTGTGCAATAAAACATCGAAGTCATTAATTAAATCTGTTTGGCCTTGAGTTTTTTGTAGTTTTTTACTCAAATTATAAGACCATGCTGGTAAAGAAAATTTATTGTCATGCATGATTCTTATGTTAAAAATTTGTATTTTTTGTCCTTCTTCAGGGTGCTCCAAGGCATTTCTTGATTCTGATATCAGCCGTATCCAACTCATGTCTTGTTGAATTAACTTTGTAATTTGATGATTACTGTTTAAGTTTTTTCCCAGCCAGGTTAAATGAGATGTAAAATGAGTTGCATTTCTGCCATTAAATGGTAAGCCATAGAAAATATGAAGTATTCTGAATGTTTCGATTAAAAATAGTTTAGCGTTATTGAAAAAAATTCTTACGTGCTCATCCAAGCCTGGCACTTTAGGTAGAGGTGGTATTGTCGATTTGGTTTTAAATTTTTCTATAAGTTCATCACATTTAGGCATTAACTCATTAACCGAAAAGTAGACTTTTACAAACGAGTTTAATGAATTTAATAAAAGTTTGTTTGATTCCCAAATTATTTGAATAAAATTTGACGTTGTTTGGTCTTTAATTTTTACAAATTTGATAATCTTTTCAAATTGAACAATAACTCTTGAAACATACTAAGATTCTGTTCCTATGGGATAGATTTTTTTGTATGTATGTGAAGTTTTGGCGTAATTGGACTCTGGGCCTATAGTGTCTGCCGTTAACGATCTATAGATACCATCCGTTTTAAATAAAATATGATCATCACCGATATTCAAGGAAGTTACGAGTGTGGTGTTATTTTCTGGAAAATTGGGATCAACTATTTATAATGAAAATGCGTCATCTCTATTATGCATAAGTATCTGACTCGTTTTAAGGTTGACATATAACGTCTCTCTTAATTGCTTTGTTAGGCTTTCCAAGTTTTTAATATTTTATCTGTGTTGGGAGTTGCTAACCAAAGGCTATGAACCCCTTGTATTATTGAAGGATGATTTTTTTTGATAAAACGAAAATATGCCAGTCTATGGTGACCTTCCATAAGGCTATAAGGTTCTTGCAGTGGGATTCCATTTGGAAATTTTATATTATTTTCGTTGTGAAGAACGATAATTGGGGAAGGCCATGTTCCATTGGTTAGCATATAACTTCCCAGCCAAGAAGATTGAAACATTGATGAAGTCTCAAATTGTTTTTCATATGAATCAATTAAATCTTCTTGATGAGATTTAATAAACTCTAGAACTTTTTCTGTTTTCCAGGTTAGTTTTTCGAATTTTAATTCTTTCAAGCCAATCCAAGACCAAGTTGATAAAACATCATTCCAGTGACGATGAAAAAACTGTTCTAAGACGCAACTTGGTATATTGGGTAAATAAGGTTTAATCCTTTCTTCATATTCTTTAAATGGCTCAGAATCGATATTTCCATATCCTTTTGGTGCTAATGCTTCTATATCTGACAACTTGAGTTCCATTGTATACGAGCCCAACGTTTAGATGAGGCACGAGTTTACGAGTCGCCTCTATCGATTTGTTGACTGTTTATTTTAAGGTTCCAATTTCTGATGCGAATATTTCTGGAGTAACTTCACCATTTCTATATTCCCAAAATTTCTTATCGAGTAGCTGTAGTTTTCTAGCAGCCAATTCAGTATATCCCATTTGGATTGTTTGACTGATTTCTGTGATAATTGAATGAGTAGGAAATACAACTTTGCCCATAAGATGTGCTTTGTCTGCACTCTTAATTGTTATGCATATAACGATAGATAGAGTAATTCCTAATGCAAAGGAGATGATGCTAGCAATTGCTGTTTCTATATTTTAATCATAGCCAACGTTGGAAATCACTTTTCGGTTGTAAACGTGCTTGCCACGGCTTCAGACGATAATGTGGACTTCTTTGTTGGCATTCTTTTTGTAGTCTTTATTGGGTGTTTTACAACCTTGAGCTTTAGAACATCAGCGCATTTATTGGCTCGAATTAATTCGTTTCTGAAGGGTCCCATCCATGGGCCGTTCGATACAATGCCATGTTCGTAATCAAGCTTGAATTCGTGCATTAAGTCGTTGAGTCTCTTTCTTGAATCAAGAATCTTCATCATTTCTGGTTCTAGGTCCGGAAAGTAGATGCCAATTAGACGTTCGATGGTTGGTAATGCGTCTTTGTCTATCTCGTTTTAACCTGTTATTTGCTTGGTTGTAGTCTATAACGCCTTCCATTGCTTGCAGAAACGGCATAAAATTTAAACTTATAGCAATTATATACCGATGAACTGCCAGATGCAGATCTTCAAGTTTTTGCCTGACTAGTAGCCGTTCTTCTTTTCGGGAATTAAGAATGTGCGTAACGAAAGCGGCAGTTATGCCGCTGGCTAGGACTGTTAGTAATGGTATAATCATGTTGTTCATATTTTTGGTGCTAACGTTAGCGAGGAACGAGCAGCGGCAGTACTAGCGTCCCTCTCAATTGCTTTTTTCGACATCTTGATAGTGATCATGACTTCCAGCGATAGCCTTTTGTCATTCCAGCATCATAAGATTCGAAATCTCTCTTATCCTCATGGAGGACAACCTTGAGAATCCAGCCCAGATCCTTGCCTGCTTCATTAATAGCATCTTTATGGGATTTGCCTGCATCAATATGTTTCTGATACAAAGGAATCAAAGGGGTGCCATTCCAATCGTAGTTGTCACCTCCAACTAGATCCCGGGTAGCAAACCCTTCATCCTTACGGTTCTTGACCCAGCAATAGACAGATCCTTGGAGAAAACATTTAATTTTCTCCAGATCTGCTTCGGATATGCCGAATGAGGTGCGCATTTTAGATTGTTTGGTAATCGTCATTTGTATCTCCTTTTTGGTGCTCTGTTTCCTTGAGCATTGCATTATTGTTGTCGTTCTCGGTTCGCGCAGCGAATCGGGAACAATTAGTATGCATCATACCATAATTTGGGGGAAATTAGGTATTTGCAACCATTATTGTCTTTGTTTTTTTAAAATTTTTACCGATATTTGGATTCTGTATTTAATTTTAGGATATATTTTCCCACAATATAATCCCACATTTGCATTAACATAACACAAATTAGGAAATTGTCCAGCCTTGGATTTTCTGAGTCGCGCATATCCTAGATATTACAAGATATACGTCATAAAAGAATAGAATAAATTTTAATATGAGTGTTAATTACGAGTCTATTTTTTTGTTAGCAGTGTTGTAAAAAGTACGTAATATCATAACTATTAGATCATAGTGTATAACCTGATATGAAAGGAGGATATAATGAAACGAACTGAATATCAGGAATATTTAGAGAATAATAATTTTGCGAATTCGAAGAAAAGTGGATGCTTTGTTAACTGGGTTAAGCTTTTTTTCGATTAGGGTTATCTGAGCGCCTGTTAAATCCGAAGCAAATCAAGCAATTTTCGGAGAGTTTGGCTGTGGATGAATTTTTAGAAGATTGGCAACGGGATCAGGGATGGAAGGCTGTTGAGATATATTTGAATATGTTTTTAAAGAGCGTGAAACAAAGAGAAGTCCATCAAGATTTACGATATTCTCAACTTTTTGAAGGAATAAAAACGTCTCTGAGATTGCGGCATTATGCTTATAGGACAGAAAAGACGTATTTTGACTGGGTTAAAAGATATTTACATTATTGTGTCGATCATAAGATGGATCGTGAAGAGAGCTCAAGTATGAAATTATATCTGACATATCTTGCGGTTGTATAAAAGGTGGCTGGGGGAAATCAGAATCAGGCTTTTAATGCAATTTTATTTTTATTTAGAAATATATTTAAGAAGGAATTGAAGGATATCAAGGGTACCGTTCGAGCTAAAAATAAAGTTAATCTACCTGCAGTTTTGAGTATCGATGAAGTAAAATTACTTTTTGAATAGGTGTATGGAACCAAGAGGATGATTCTTGAATTGATTTACGGTATGGGAATGCGAGTTTCAGAATTGACGCGATTGTGGTAATCGCTATATCATTTAGATGAGGCGTGAATTTACGAGTCGTCTCCATCGATGTGTGCCTTGCAAGCGCATATTCTAATGGGTTCAAGTCCCGAATCTGCCCGGTAGTGGGAAGGATATAGCGGAACACCAAGGGTGTCCATCGTGGGGTGGAATCTGAAGGAAGATGTAGGCAAATCTCTGGACTGACGAATAGAAATCTCATCAGGCTGAGCGATGTGGACAAGGGTGCTAAACAATCTTACGTTTAATAGCTATACAGAACATCAGCAGTAAATAAGGCAGCTATACGGAGAGAAGGAATGTGTGATTACTAAGGGAGGTCTTGCAGACGGTGGTAGATTAAGTTCGGAAACCATAGTAACAACGAACTGCAAGAAGTCAGCAGAAGCCATAGTACCTTGCTCGTTGGCGGGCATGGGAAGGGCTGAATTCCATAAGACAAAAGTAAATGAATGTTGCCGTAATCCGAGACCGAAGAAAACACAAAACACCGTGAGGCGGTGGCTGCCGCAGAAGGGATAGCGCGGAACGCGAAGAGTACTGCGGAGCGTTTATCGGGATCGGACAACTGAAAACAACTTCGTTAACGCCAATAGACAAATGTTACGGCGTAAAATGGGAACCCGCCGTGCGCCAAACGGTACGCATGATGGTGTGAGAGGACGACTGACGAAACAATCGTCAGTCTCCTACTCGATTTGTAAAATAGGGCTAAAAACTAATAATCGCACCTGGGGCCAATTTTGATTATCATTCACAACTGCATTCGGTGTGACTTCGAGACTCGTTTGATAAAATTGATTCACAGATTACTGGCGAGTTAAGAGAATTTACAGAATTAATGAAATTTAGTTTATCTGAAAAAATAAATATCTCATTACCCATTCTATTTGATGTTGATTGGGAAAGTTCATGAATGATTTTTCGTCGATTAGTATATAGATTTAAAATAAATTTGTGGTTGTCATATGAAACGATCCAATTTTTTTTCAATTTTTGAACAATTTTTGAAAGTTTTTTGTGGTCATTTTTTGAGTAAAAATTCATATATAGATCCGCCCCTTTTTGCAAATAAGGAGGGTCTAAATAAATTAATATTTCTTTTTGTCTGTTATCAATTTTTTTAACAAAATGAAGTCCATCAAAATTTGAAACAGTTATGCGATTTTTTACTGATTTTAGTTTTTGAATTCTGTTGATTAATCCTCGTTTGTTAAATCTTGCATCAATTTTATACTTACCATTTTGATTCAGTCCGCCAATAACACCCCCTTTTATAATACCTGAAATGTTAGTTCTGTTTAGGAAAAAAGTTGATTTTGCTAATTCAATCAATTCAAATCTTTCAGATTTGCATTGTATGTTTTTGTATTTTCTCCAATTATCTATGGAAATATCCACTTTGTCTATCCACTCGCAAAATTCATCTGGATTATTAATTATTGACTTCCAAAATGCATAAATTGATTTATCAAGGTCGTTAATATAGATGTGCTCTACGTAACCTTCAAATAATAATCTTAGCGCAAGTCCTGCTCCACCAGCATAAGGTTCTGCGTATTCCGCACCAATTAATTGGTTTTCGTAGAATAACTTAGATATAAATTGAAAAATACAATTTTTGCCACCAGGATACCTCAATGGTGAATAAAAGGCACACATCCTAGCTGTCCTTTCCAAATGTCAGAGTTAATATTTCCCCAATAATTATTGAAAGTGCCATAGTTTGATCAAAGTTTTTTGCTGCTGTATAATTATGAGCACCTATATGCAGTAGGCTTACAATACTCTCTTTAGTAATATTACTAGCTGATAATGTTGCCTTTGTATCTTGGTCTAATTTATTTTTTGCTTCTGTAAAATTATTTTTTAGATACTTATCTAGTTTTTGATCGTGGCTATCTTCCTTTGCTGCCGTTTCGCACAGTAAACGTAGAGCCATTCGGATTAAACATGAAAAATATTGTGAAAGCTTATTTTTTTCTTTAATATAAAAATTATATAACTCGAATATATCCCTATATAAATCACTTACTTTTCCTTTGCGCAAATAAAGTGAACCTCCAAATATTTCAGTTTCTTTTTTTTGAGTACGTTGTGATTGTCGCTTAATTTTAATTGGAACAGATATTACTTTTTTGGTTTTGTTAAAATTATCATTAAATAGTTGTGGTTCATTGTTTTTATTCTCATTAATCAGTTTCTGCGATGATGGTTCTAGTCTTTCGAGTACTTTCCCTCTGTTTTTTCGAGTTGTTATATCTTTTGTCTTAATTATATTTGATATATCGGTAAGGATAGAATGGCTTTCTTCGTTATTATGGACGCTAAATATATCGCCATCTTTTACTGTGAAACCTAAATTTTTTAAATTTTCTTCTGTAAATATTTCTTTTTTTACATATCCTTGATTTAAATGGGGATTTGAACTGATAATATTTGTCTTTTCGTTAATCGTAAAAAACAAGCTTTTCTCTTTATGCATAAATTCATAAAGAAATATGTCACGTTCTAAAGGCTTCCAAGACCCTGTGTCGCGGTGTTTTCTATATACATTATTTAATGCGATCTCTTTTGAGCATACATTGCATGGAATTTTTTCAGGAAATTCAGGAAGTAGAATATTTGTCTCCCCATTAACTTTAACAATTCCATGTTTTATTTTCCCGAGAACAATTCTTCTGTTGCCATCGTATACAACTGGTTTCTTTTTGTGGTAGACAACTGTTGGAAGTTCACTAAAATCATAATAGTCGCCCATCTCTTTAGCCAATTTTGCTAAAGACCATTTATTCTGACCATCTTCCAATGCTCTATCAACAATGTCTTGATCAACTGCATTTTCGTTAATAGGATCTCGCGGATTTTCTGTCCATAATACCAAATCTTTAATATTAATTAATTTAACTTCTTGTTCCATGATGATACCTAAATTGTTCTTTTATTAATTTTTACTAATATTTTGATTCTGTATCTGATTTTAGGATTGGTTTCTCTACAACCCGATTTTAAATTTATATTAATATAGCACTAATTATGAATTAGTTTAAAACAAATATAAAATATTTTTTCATCTTGGATTTCCCGAATGACGAAACTTTCAGGCATTACGTCATGAAAGAATCGAATAAATTTTAATATGAATGCTAATGAATAGTAGAATTAGCACGCAAAGACGCACGGGGGTGCATAATTTGTATGGGGTGTGTTCCTATTCAGAATTCAGTGTTTTTATACTGCAGATTCGGACAGGATGGTGATATCATCTGGCGACACCTGCAGACGGATACAGTCGCCTGGGAGTCGTGTTGAAATAGAATTCAGTTCATAGAATCACAGGCCCGAATTATCGGGAAGCGTACAGATATGACAAGCAATTTTGTCCAAGTAATCGAGTTGCTGCAGGGCGACTTTTATACTGTTTTTTGCGGTTTCTCGAATCGAGAATGCCTCAGGTCGAATTGACAACAATACTTTTTGGTTTGACGTAACGGCTGGCGACTTCGGATACCGCGCCGCGGTTAATTCGGTGCCGGCTGTTCGAACCGTAATAAACTCGGGCTTGACAGAAGTGACGCCGCCGTGAATTAGATTGGTCTCGCCAATAAAATTAGCGATAAAAGCGCTATTTGGATGCCGGTATACTTCTTGCAGCGTGCCGATTTGGCGAAATTCGCCGTCTTCCATGATGGCAAGACGGTCGGCCATGCTAAGGGCTTTCTGCCGGTCATGGATGACATAGATGCTGGTCAGACCGCTGTTTTTGCAGATATTACGAATTCCGAGACGCGCATATCGCGCCGCAGTTTCGCATCTAGATTTGTCAGTGGCTCATCGAGGAGCAGGCACCCGGGGTGAACGACGAGAGGTTGGGCGAGGGCGACGCGCTGCTGATTCAACCACCATCAAACTGACGGCCTTCAATATGGCTGGGCCCAGCACCGGCGTCAGAAAGCGGCCGCCAAGATGCATATGGCTACGAGGAGGATCTACAAAACAATGTAATGTTTGGAATAAGGATAAAGGCGTCGCCAAAATAATGTTATGTTTGAATTAAGAATAAAGACGTCGCCAAGACAACCGATGTTTGAAATCAAAAACGACACACGTCCGTGCGCCGCTACGATGGGGAAGACGAAACAGCCGCCGCGTTTTTTTTGTCGTCGGTGATTTTATTTATTAAACCATTTTATATTGTTAACAGCTTTTCGTCGTTAGTTAAAATTTTTGTCAGGGGTTCTCCCCAATACATGATCTCAATGTTCAGTTTTTCCAATGTTTCCGTAATCCCTAGTTGATTAGCGCAGGCTTTACAGGCGGTCACGTGAACCTCGGCATCCTGTGCTTCCTTGACCTTTTTTGAGGTTTTATAAATTGTTTCGCATTTTGTTCTATTTTTTGTTGTCCATAGAACAAAAATGCCAGGGGTTTTCAATTCTTTCGCATCGGGGGAAACAGAAGGAAGAACAGAAAAGCCCTGGCGAAGTTGATATTGGGGATGTTTAACATGCCATTCTTAGGAATACGCCTGCGCAAGAATGGGCGGAAAGTTATCCGCTAGATTTAATTATTGAGAAGTCCTTTTTTCAAGTTTTTATCGCCTGCATCTTTTCCAAGCCAAATACCAAATACAGCCTTTTTGAAATCAAGCCCTTTTACGGTTGTGACAAGCTTTCCCTTAAAAAAGACACTGACGCCCTCCTTAGGGATATAGACATATTCGAAGACATCATCCGTATTGACTTCTGTGGTTTGGGCGGCAATAAATTTTTCCATCCGGTCTTTAATCGGGGATAGATTCCCATTTGTGGATTTCTCAAATCCCTCGCGCAAGGCATTTTCCATTTTTTTAGCGGACATTAGACCGGAAATGACATGTATTTTGATTGCCATCGGTTTATCGGCATTGATGATTTTTTGCGCATCATTCATTTTTTCTGGCAGATAAAGCCCTGCTGCGTAAATCAACAGCCACATTTTTTTCCGGATCCCGACACCACTTAAAAGCAAGGAATGATCTCCCGCTTTCATTGTTTCCGGAATATTTTTGCCGCTCACGTTTCTTGCTTCAGCCATTGAAGTCATGAATAACACAGCCATGATACTA
>JBAYAV010000094.1:0-9321 GCA_041669565.1 Lentisphaeria bacterium | reverse complement strand
CGGGGGTTTTAAATTATTGCATTTTATAAAAAGAAATTGAAAAAGAGAGCATTTTTCATTGTTGTTTTGTTATTTGTGGAATCCAAAACTGGAAACTTTTTTAAAATGGCGTTACATTAATTTAGAGTTCGCTGTATTTCGGTAGAGATGATGAATAATGTCATGGGGAAAAGGATCTAAAAATCGAATAAAAACAAAAGACAATAATCGTTGCGAATATCTAAATTTCTCTAAATTATGGTATGACGTCTCCTTATTGTCGAAGGAATTAGGAGGACGTAAATGTACCAGAATAAACTTTTTGTTTGCACATTGGCTTTTTCCCTTTTTTGTTCTCTTTTTATAAAGCAATCGGTTGCTGGCGAAAAGAAAAACGCCGATTATAAGGAAACAATTTCAGTCCTTCAGAATCTTTATAAATCAGAAGTTGTTGCTTACAAAACGTATTCACGATTCGCCCAAAAGGCCGATGCCGAAAAACATTATAGCGTTGCTCGTCTTTTTAGGGCATTGAGTGAATCGGAATCGATTCACGCTAGAAATTTCAAAACTATTTTAAACGAACTTGGGGTGGAGCCGAAAAGATTTCCAGAACCAGATGTCCGAATCTCTAAGACGAAAAAAAATCTAAAATGGGCCCTCAAGGTGGAACTGGCTGAAATTGATACGCATTATCCAAAATTGATTCAAAGGATAAAATCAGAAAAGAACGAAGAGGCATTAAAATATATAACCTATGCATGGAAATCTGAAATGCAGCACAGGGATATGATAAAAAAAATGCAGGGCGGCCTTCGTTTTTTCTATGGGACGATTGTTGATAAATTAAAAGAAGCGAAAAAATATCATGTGTGTCAGTGTTGCGGTGCAACCGTTTTTACCCTTCCGGAAAAATGCTGTGTTATTTGCGGAAGCCCAGTCTCAATGTATAAGCAAGTAAAGTAATAATTCTTCTTTTGCTGGATCTGGTCACCCTGATTATAAGTAGCTTCTATGATATGGTTTGCACTTCCGCTATCATAATTGCTCTGAATGCAGTGAGTTTCCTTGTAAAAATAGAAGGACTGTTGTCGACAGCGCGGATGTCTTTCTATAGAACACAAAGTGGTATAATCCCAGCCTAATGAAATGAATCGATTGAGAAATGTTGTCGAAAGAAAGCGTTCTAATTTCGAAAAAATAGAGGAACGCAACAGGCCGCGTTCTGATTTTAACGTTATAAAAATAAAAAAATAAAAAAAAGGAAAATTATGTTTTGTAAAGAGTGTGGAAAAGAAATTCAGGATGGTGTAAAATTTTGCTCCGAATGCGGCGCAAGGATTTCTTCGGAAATACCCCCAAATCAGCCTGCGGCGGACTTAACCTCGCCAATCATAACAGCGTACCCTGTTTTTATACCATGGGTAACCATTGTGTCAATATTGCCGCTGCAGCTGTTTTTTACGATATGGGGCGCTGGATTTTTCGGCGGTTTCGGTTTGGTGGGCGCAAAAGCAATCGGATTGAATCTTCCCTCATGGTTTACGTTTGTATTCTTCGGCTGCCTTGCTTTTTTTGGCATCCCTTTTTTGGCCTATTTCACCAAGAAAAAAACATACGCGAAAACACAATATAAATTCTTTGCGGACCGCCTTGAATACTTCGAAGGTTTTTGGACTTTGGAACAAAAAACAATTAAATATAAAAATATTATAGAAGCCAATATGAAAAAAGGTGTTGTGCAAAAGCAATATGGGGTCGGAACGATTGTTTTGTCTACAAATGCAACCGGAGGACAACAAGGCCGGACGATGAGTGGCATAAGAATTTCAGATATTAAGAACGTCGAAGAAGTCTATAATAAGGTTCTTGAACTTATTCATTAAAACAATGGTGTTTACCTTATTTCGTGACACCCATTGACGTTTGCGAGTTATATTGATTAAAGTGTGTGTCTTGATTTTTGTAACGAAACTCATCGCGAAAACACATCCTGCAAAATGATTTGATAGGAGGACGTTTCTCGTTTTGGGGCACCATACCGTTGATGCGGGTATGGATGTTTGTTTAATAGAAAGAAAGAGGTACAAAATGACGTCAATTACTCTATCGAATGTACAGGCCATGGAAATACTCGATTCTCGTGGCAATCCCACTGTTCGCGTATTTGTTGAACTTAGCGATGGAACGACTTCGGTCGTATCGGTTCCCTCGGGGGCTAGCACAGGCGAAAATGAGGCTATCGAGTTGCGCGATGGCGATAAAACCCGCTATGCCGGCAAAGGGGTTCTGCGTGCGGTTGCCAATGTCAATGAGAAGCTCGGCCCGGCATTGATCGGGATGAAAGCTGATCAGCAGTCAACGATTGACCACGCTATGATCGCTTTGGATGGAACGAAAAACAAGTCAAACTTGGGCGCAAATGCTATTCTTGGCGTGTCGATGGCCGTTGCACGAGCCGCGGCTGTTTCAAGCCATATTCCTCTTTATCAGTATTTGGGCGGCGCAGGAGCAAGAAGGCTAACTGTTCCCTGTATGAATATTCTCAATGGGGGCGAACATGCGGATAATAATGTGGATATTCAGGAATTTATGGCGGTTCCATTGGGCGCCCCGACTTTCCGTGAGGGGCTCCGTTATGTTGCCGAAACTTTTCATGTGCTGAAGGGAATTTTAAAAGGCCGTGGCCTGGCTACGAGTGTTGGAGATGAGGGCGGATTTGCTCCAAATCTCGGCAGTAATGAAGATGCCATCGAAATCATTATTCAAGCGATTGAAAAGGCCGGCTATAAACCGGGCAAGGATATCGCAATTGCACTGGATAGTGCGGCAAATTCCTTTTCAACGGATCTATGTGGATCCTATGATCTCAAGTGGTCGGGGATGGGCAAAATGAAGAGTGATGATATGATTGCTCTTGCGGAAAAATGGGTCTCAAAATACCCCATTGTTCTTTGGGAAGACCCCCTCGCCGAGCGGGACTTTGCGGGTTTTAAGCGTTTTACGGCTCGTCTTGGCGATAAATTGGAAGTGGTCGGGGATGACCTTTTTGTGACCAATACGCAGTATATCAAACGCGGTATTTCGGGGCATGAAGCAAATTCAGTGCTTATTAAATTGAATCAGATTGGTACCGTAACCGAGTCGATTGAGGCTGTGCGCATGTGTCGCGATGCGGGCTGGCGCTATTTTATTTCTCATCGTTCCGGCGAAACAGAAGATTCGTTTTTAGCGGATTTTGCCGTGGCAATGGATGGGGGGCATTTGAAAGCCGGATCGGCCAGTCGAAGTGAGCGGATTGCAAAATACAACCGTTTGCTGGAAATTGAGCGAGAACTTGGTGACGAAGCCCTGTATTATTGGAAGTGATTTTTTATGGAATAATTGTATTTGTTCCAGCAGTGTTCGGGATAAAAAAAATGGGAATTTTATTGTGGAAATACTAGGGATGTTTTTTTTGATTGTTGGTGCGATCTTCTTGGGGATTGGCGGAATTTGGCTTTTGTTCGTGAGTTTTAGCGAAAGTGTCTTGTGGGGATTGGGATGCATATTTCTCTTTCCTGTTCAAATTATATTCGTGATCGCTCATTGGAATGTAGCGAAGAAACCATTGGGTGTGCAAGGGATTGGCTTCGTATTGTCTGTTGTCGGTGGGATGTTATCTAAGAGTCTATGAAAAATTGGTAAGAAATAAAAATGAGACTATGGTCCATCCATCCAAAATACCTCGATTCAAAAGGCTTGGTTGCACTATGGCGCGAGGCGCTGCTGGCGCAAAAGGTCTTGCTTGGTAATACAAAAGGATATCAAAACCACCCGCAACTTTTACGATTTAAATGGACGAAAGACCCTATCGCGGCAATCTCTCAATATCTTTTAGCTGTTGCCGAAGAAGCAGACTGTCGGGGATATCATTTCAATAAAAATAAAATTCTGAATACAAAAACAACTGAAAAAATTTCTGTGACGACGAAACAAATAGAATATGAATTCAAGCATTTATTAGAGAAACTAAAAAATCGAGAGATAAAGCGTTTTGAAGAATTACAAATGGTAAAGCGAATAGAAATTCATGGCCTTTTCTATGAAATAGACGGCCCAATAGAATCCTGGGAAAAACAAAAAGGCTAAATCAATAACTTTACAATAGTGTTCTCTCAAAAAAAATATAAAAATAAAAAAAGGGTGTGTATGAAGAAGAATATCCTGATTCGCAAACCGATCAACGAATCCTTAAATGTAAATATCGATGGTTTTAACTCTTTGGCGGAACTCGCGCTGGATTTGCGCTGGTCATGGAATCACTATGGCGATAAATTTTGGCGAAAGCTGGAACCCGAATTGTGGGAAATGACACAAAATCCTTGGGTGGTCCTGCAAACCGTTTCTTCTGAAAGACTTCAATCACTCTTGGGAAAAACGACCTTCCGCATGGAAATGGACGAACTGCTGGAACTGAAACGACGTAAGGTCGCGGAACCGGAATGGTTCCAGCAAACACATCCGAATTCCGCATTGTCGTGCGTTGCTTATTTCAGCATGGAATTCATGCTGAGCGAGGCGTTACCTATCTATTCGGGCGGACTTGGCAATGTGGCCGGGGATCAACTGAAAGCGGCCAGTGATTTGGGCGTGCCGGTGATCGGTGTTGGATTGCTCTATCAGCAAGGTTATTTTCGGCAGGTGCTTGACCATAACGGAGCGCAACAGGCACTTTATCCCTATAACGACCCCGGTCAATTGCCGATTACCCCGTTGCGCCGATCGAATGGCGAATGGCTGCGGCTGGAAATTAAACTTCCCGGCTACTCGGTCTGGCTGCGGGCCTGGCAGGTCCAGGTGGGCCGGGTGAAACTTTATTTGCTGGACAGCAATGACGCGGCAAACTATCCGGCGCATCGCGGTATTACCAGCGAGCTGTATGGCGGTGGCCCTGAACTGCGACTGAAACAAGAACTAATGCTGGGAATCGGCGGCTGGCGGCTGCTCGAAGAGCTGGGAATTAAACCAGAAGTCTGTCATTTGAATGAGGGGCATGCAGCCTTTGCGGTGTTGGAACGCGCCCGTAGTTTCATGCAGAAAAATGCACAGCCCTTTGATGTTGCGCTGGCTGCAACACGGGCGGGTAATCTTTTTACCACTCACACGGCCGTTGTTGCTGGATTTGATCGTTATGAGCCCTCGCTCATCGAACAATATCTCGGGCGATATGCCAAGGAAAAACTCCATATCAAACTTGATGATTTATTGGCGCTGGGCCGTCAGAACCCAACCGATGCAGCGGAGCGATTCAATATGGCGTTTCTGGCTTTGCGCGGCTGCGGTTCGGCAAATGGCGTGAGCCAATTGCATGGAAAAGTGAGTCGTCATCTCTTTGCTCCGCTGTTCCCAAACTGGCCGCTGGCTGAAGTACCAATCGGCTATGTGACGAATGGTGTTCATATGCCAACTTGGGATTCGCCGGCAGCCGACGATCTCTGGACGGATGCCTGCGGTAAAGATCGCTGGCATGGAAACATGGAAACGTTGGAACAGGATATTCATCGTGTTTCTAATGCGTGTCTTTGGGACTTCCGCGTGGCTTCCAGTAAAGCACTGGTTGAATACACTCGCGAACGGTTGTCGCGCCAATTGATTGCTTCTGGTTCGTCCCTTAAAGAAGCGGACGCCGCAAAGAGGCTGCTTGATCCAAACGCACTGACGTTGGGCTTCGCACGCCGCTTTGCTACCTACAAGCGACCCAATCTGCTGCTGCACGATCCAGAACGACTATTGCATATTCTGAATAATTCAAAGCGACCCGTGCAGCTCATTATAGCAGGCAAGGCGCATCCGGCCGATGAAAATGGCCAGGCTCTGATCAAGGAATGGATACACTTTATTCGACGGACAGAGGCGCGCTCCAGCGTTGTCTTTCTTGAGGACTATGATATGCATTTGACCGAGCATTTGGTGCAGGGCGTGGACGTATGGCTTAACACGCCGCGGCGACCTTGGGAGGCCTGCGGAACAAGCGGTATGAAGGTGCTTGTTAATGGCGGGATCAATCTGTCGGAGCTGGATGGCTGGTGGGCAGAAGCTTACACAGAAAAAGTGGGTTGGGCACTGGGAGATGGCCAGGAACACGGCGACGATCCATCCTGGGACGCGAAGGAAGCAGATGCGCTTTACGATTTGCTTGAACAGGAAGTGGTTCCTGAATTTTATGAACGCAATAGTGACGGTATCCCCGTGGCTTGGGTTACACGGATGCGCGAAAGTATGGCGCGACTGACTCCGCGCTTCTCGGCGAATCGCGCTGTTCGCGAATATACGGAAGAACACTACCTCCCGGCGGCCGAAGCATTCGGTGCGCGTACGGTCAATAAGGGAGAATTTGGCAGGAAGGTGGTTGATTGGCGTCACAAACTGGACCAAAAGTGGAACACGCTGCATTTTGGTGAGGTGAAGGTTGAAAGGCAGGGCAAGCAGCATGAATTCAATGTTGAAATGGATCTCAATGGGCTCGATTCGAATGGGATTCGAGTGGAGCTGTACGCTGATGGTCTAAATGGAGCAGCCCCCGTGCGTCAGGAAATGAAGCTTATTTGTGAACCGGAGATTGCCTCGGGGGGCACGAAATATCGCGCCGTCGTGTCTTCGAATCGTCCGTCTTCGGATTATACGGTTCGGGTAATGCCATACTGCGCGGGTGTTGCGATCCCGTTGGAAGACCAGCGGATTTTGTGGCAGCGGTAAAGGGCATGAAACGATAAGTGCGTAAAATTGAAAAGAGGAATGATGATATTTTTTGAGTATAAAATAGGAATGAAAAAGGAGACAGAATCGTAGAAATTAAATTTGGGTTGGAAAGTGTTATGAATGAACAGTATTTTCATACGGAACGGGAAAAAAATAGCTCGAATCATCGTATGACAAATAAAAAGGAAGAAGAAACAATGAATACAAAAACGCTTACACCAGAATTACTTCACAATATGGATGCTTACTGGCGCGCCGCAAATTATCTCTCTGTTGGTCAGCTTTACTTGCGTGACAATCCGCTGCTGCGCGAACCATTGAAGCCTGAGCATGTTAAGTCGATGCTACTTGGCCATTGGGGTACGACCCCGGGACAGAATTTTATCTATGTGCATCTTAATCGCGTTATTAAAAAATATGATCTGGATATGATTTATATTTCGGGTCCGGGCCACGGCGGCCCCGCGCTGGTAGGAAATACTTATTTGGAGGGTACGTATAGTGAAATCTATCCCGAAATTACGCAGGATGAAGCCGGTTTAAAAAAACTATTCAAACAATTTTCCTTTCCCGGTGGAATTCCCAGCCATGTTTCTCCCGAGTGTCCCGGATCGATTCATGAGGGCGGCGAACTGGGCTATTCGCTGAGTCATGCGTTTGGTGCAGTGTTCGATAACCCGGATCTGATCGCGACCTGCGTTATCGGTGACGGGGAGGCCGAAACCGGCCCGCTGGCGACGGCCTGGCATTCGAATAAATTTCTTAATCCGATCCATGATGGTGCCGTGCTGCCGATTCTGCATTTGAATGGCTACAAGATTGCCAACCCCGCAGTGCTCGCCCGCATCGAACCCGAAGAGCTGGATCAGCTGCTGCGCGGCTATGGCTGGACGCCTTATTTTGTAGAAGGCGATGATCCGGAAACCATGCATCAGCGCATGGCCAAAGTTGTGGAAAGAGCAATCATCGAAATTCGGCAAATTCAAGGCAATGCCCGAGAAAACAACACCCCCGATCGGCCGCGATGGCCCATGATCGTGCTCCGCTCACCAAAAGGCTGGACCGGACCAAAAGAAGTCGATGGATTGCAAATTGAAGGAACGTTCCGAGCTCATCAAATCCCGATTTTGGTGGATGCGGATCATCCCGGCCATCTTGCGTTGCTGGAAGACTGGATGAAGAGCTATAAGCCAGAAGAGCTGTTCGATAAAAAGGGACGGCTACTTCCGGAACTGGCCGAACTCGCCCCGAAGGGCGAACGCCGGATGGGCGCAAATCCGCATGCGAACGGCGGGCTGTTGCTGCACGATCTGAATATGCCAGACTTTCAAAAATTTGCGGTCGCGGTGCCGTCGCCGGGATCGGTGGAGGCCGCGGATACGCATGAGCTGGGTGAATATCTGCGCGCGGTCCTTTCGCTCAATATGAAACAGCGCAATTTTCGTATTTTCGGCCCCGATGAAACGCTTTCCAATCGACTCAATGCGGTGTTCGATGCCACAAATCGACAATGGAATGCCCGCACAAAAAAGAATGATGAGTTTTTGGCGACGGATGGGCGGGTGATGGAAATGCTGAGCGAACATCAATGTGAGGGCTGGCTGGAAGGCTATTTACTTACTGGACGGCATGGCCTTTTTAATTGTTACGAAGCATTTATTCACATCATCGACTCTATGTTTAATCAGCATGCCAAATGGCTGAAGGTCTGCGCTGGATTGCCGTGGCGGAAAGATATTGCGTCGTTGAATTATCTGCTTGCATCGCATGTCTGGCAGCAGGCGCATAACGGCTTTACGCATCAGGATCCTGGTTTTATTGACCATGTTATGAATAAAAAGGCATCTGTGGTACGCGTTTATCTGCCACCGGACGCGAATTGCCTGCTCTCGGTTTGGGATCACTGCCTGCGCAGCCGCAACTATGTGAATGTGGTTATTGCGGGTAAATATCAGGCGCCGCAGTGGTTAACGATGGAACAGGCGGTTGAGCATTGTACCAAAGGAATTGGTATTTGGGAATGGGCCGGCTGTGGACCGGAAATAGAGCCGGATGTCGTGATGGCGTGCTGCGGCGATGTGCCGACGCTGGAAACGCTCGCCGCTGTTTCTATCTTGCATAAGCAATTGCCACAGCTCAAAGTTCGCGTTGTTAATGTGGTCGATTTGATGAAACTGCAGCCGCAAGCCGAGCATCCACACGGGCTGAGTGATGCGGACTTCGATGCGCTGTTCACAAAAGACAAACCGATTATTTTTGCGTTCCATGGCTATCCGTGGCTGATCCACCGTTTGACCTATCGTCGTACGAATCACAATGGCATGCATGTGCGCGGCTATAAAGAAGAAGGCACGATTACTACTTATTTCGATATGACGGTGCTTAATAATTTGGATCGTTTTGACTTGGTGTTGGATGTTGTTCAACGAGTGCCAAAACTTGGAATTCAGGGTGCAAAACTGAAAAAACGGATGGAAGCAAAATTGGCCGAACATACACTGTACATTAATGAACATGGGCAGGACATGCCGGAAATCAAAAATTGGAAATGGAGTTGTAAAAAATGAAAACACAACAACTCATAGACACCGCAAAGGCGCT
>JBAYAV010000093.1:0-9354 GCA_041669565.1 Lentisphaeria bacterium | reverse complement strand
TATTTACGGTTCAAAAAAATAGTAAAAAAAGAATAAAAAAGGTCTTTGCGAACTATTTCTCGCAAAGACCTTTTTTATTACTTATAATTTTAGTGCGAACTATTTCTCATTCTTTTAGACTGGACAGATTATGTCTTTTTTGTATAAAAAGGCTTCTCCATGCGAACAATAGCCTCCATATCCGAACAAACAAAAAACCTTTGCCAAGATTCCTTTCTTTTTCCCTTCCTATTTGCGAGCCCGTAATTTCTCGACCTCTTCCTTGCTAGCTTTTCGAAAAGAGATATGATCAAATTGATAAACACCATTCGGCCAAAAAGCATACGGCTTAAACAGCAGTCGGTCTGGATATGCAGAAGCGATGCTCGGCAGCTTTATCCCTAACTCAAAATGCTGCCATTTCCCTGCTTCAGAAATGTGACAATGCAGTGTATGCCGATATACCATCAAATAATCTCCAGCATTCGATACACGGCGCTGCTCATCTGATCCAAATTGCTCTGAATAGAACGCGCCACCTTTATGCGCCTGATAGAACCATGAGCTATTCTGACCCGCTGTAGCAGGGGTAATTTTACGAAATCCACGAATCAGTATTTTGGGCGTTCCTCCTTTTTCAGAACGGACATCTGCGGACAAAATAAAATACCGATCACCATTCTTTAAGTCAACGGGGCTCGCATAGGCACAAGCTCCTTCATGTGCACCCACCGTACTATATTGCCCGCCTTTACGCGTACCGCGCTTAAAATGCTTTGGATCTTCTTGATACGCTTTTTTGTCCGCCTGCAGAACTGATGTATCCATTTGCAGGCATTTCCCTGTTCCGTCTTCTCGAGAGACCCACTGTGTAGTAAGGCCATCCACTTGTCCCCAACTCTCCGGCACCGCATCCTTCCCTTTTTCTAAATCGCCATTTAGGATAAGGTTATTTTCAGCAAGGAGCCGAGTTCCGACCAGCATAAACATGCTGCACACCACTGCAGATAAAAAGATTTTCTTATACATCCAGCAATCCTTGTCCTTTTTGGATACAGTTCAAAAAAAGGATGCTTCTTCAAATTTGAAAAAGCATCCCCATTATTATGTCTTCATCCACCATTTTTTCAGGGGAAACAACACAACATTTGCGGTTATTTTCCCGAAAAATATCGTGTCTTACTTTTTATTTAACAACTTCGAGAGTTTTTTGTTTTCCTCTTCTTTTTTTCTTTTTATTTCCTCAGGTGAGACCGATACTTTTTCCTTTTTTTCCAGTTTCGGCATCTTCAGGCTTTCCAGCTTCTTCAGATCGATTGATTTTTTCACGACTTCTTTCTTTTTTTCAGCCTTCTTTTCTGCCGATTCTTGAGGTTGCTCTGCAGGACGACGAAGCGCATCAAGAATGGCCTCGCTTTTGCCCTCTTTTACATTTGCCATCAAGTAAGCGGGCACCTCACCGCCCGAGCTCGCCCCCGCAGTTTTAACACTCTGCTCCTGGGCCTTTTTAACCACATCCAAGAAAAATTCTTCCAAATCCCGGCTTGGGTGATCCATCTGCAGGGCACTACCTTTAACGCCATGGGCCACGAACCACTCGCGAAGCTCTTTCACCGCACTTTCACTTAAGCGCGGTGCAATAATACTGGTTTTATCTTCCTCCATCAGAATCTCCTTCATGGCCCCTTTTGCTCGAATTTTACCACCATAAAGGACCATCACCTCATCACAGACATCCTGAACATCGGCTAATAAATGACTGCATAAAATAATTGTTTTTCCGCGCGAAGCCAAAAGACGAATAACATCCTTTACCTCCCGACATCCCAGTGGATCCAATCCGCTGGTTGGCTCATCCAAAATCACTAAATCAGGGTCATTGATCAACGCCTGGGCTAAACCAATACGGCGCGCCATCCCTTTCGAAAATTCACCCACTGGACGATTGATAGACTGTGCCAGTCCAACCATTTCCAGCAATTGTTCGGAACGCTCTTTCCGCTGTTTTGCTTCCAAGCCAAAAAGCGCCCCGAAAAAATCCAGCGTTTCCATCGCGGTTAAGTATTTATATAAATAAGTCTCTTCGGGTAAATAACCGATACGACTTTTTACATCCACATTTTGCGGGTCTTTTCCAAATACTTTCAGCATGCCACGAGAGGGATAAAGAAGCCCCAGAATCATTTTTACCGTTGTGGATTTTCCAGAACCATTCGGACCCAACAAGCCAAAAACCTGACCGCTTGTTACGTTAAAACTAATCCCATTTACGGCCTTTGCCTTCGAACGTCCCCAAAAATCCTTAAAATTTTTGCTAAGCCCGGCAGCTTCAATAACCAGATTTTCTTTATTCTCTGACATCCGTTTCCGCTCCTGTACTACACTGAAAAAAATCAATAACTTCTAATTATTAAGCCACTATTCTACAACACCGAAGCCGTTGTAGATGACGCATTCGCCTCTGAGTCTATATTATACATAGACTTTGCAACTGCCGCAGTTGCCGCGAGGCTTGCTGCAGAAGACTCTTCTTTATCCGTAATATGCATAAATTCACCAGAACGAACAAGACGTGCACTATTAAAAATAACCATCAGAGAACTAATACTATGCAGCAATGCCGCTAACACTGGCGTTACATCACCCGCAATCGCAAAATAAACACCAACAATAATAAATCCAAGGCCGATCGTAAGATTCTGCAATACCACGATTCTCGTTTTACGCGCTAATCCGATAAAGAAAGGGATGCGGCGCAAATCATTATTCATCAGGGCCACCGAAGCACTCTGCACCGCGATATCACTACCGAAAGCTCCCATTGCAATACCGATATCCCCCACTGCCAATGCCGGCGCATCATTCACGCCATCACCAACTACTGCAACAATCGTTCCATTCTTTTTTAAATCACGAACGACTTGTTCTTTTTCTTCCGGCAGGCATCCGGCTCGCACATCATTAATACCGATCTTTTTTGCAACAACATTTGCAACGCGTTCATTATCACCGGTTACCATACAGCAGCGTTTCACACCGAGAAGTTTCAACTGTGAAATTGCTTCCGCTGTCACGTCACGGATTGCATCGCGTAAACCGATCCATCCCATTACCTTGCCGTCACTGGCTACACACACGATACTCATTCCTTCATTTTCAGAGGGAACCAGTGTTTCCTGCAAACTATCAACTGAGACACCCTCTTCTTTCAGCCATGTTTCACGGCCAACCAAGCATATCTTACCATCAACTTTTGCACGCACACCACGACCGGCCACTTCTTCATAATCTGCAATATCGGCCAATTTAATTCCCGCTTCCACTGCCAGTTTCTTCATTGCTAGGGCCGCCGGGTGATTACTATGATGTTCCACACTTGTAGCGATGCGCAACAAATCTGCCAGCTCAACATGACCAGCCGGCTGTAAACGCGACACCTCCAACTTACCTTCTGTTAACGTACCCGTTTTATCAAAAACAATAGCTTTGATTTTTGCAACCACCTCAATATGGGAGACATCCTTAATTAAGATTCCCAATCGGGACGCGGCCGAGATAGCCGCGATAACCGCGGATGGATTTGCGATCACAACAGCTGCCGGAACGCCCATCACCAGCACGGCAATAACACGCTGTATATCACGCGTAATAAACCATGTTAAACCAGCTATCATTAAAATTACTGGTGTGTAATAACCAATATAGCGATTCATTAGCCGCATAATCGGCGATTTACTTTGTTCGGCATCTGAAATTAAGTTACGCACCTTACCAAGCGTCGTATCCGTACCAACGCGCGTCACTCGAAATTCCACCAACCCGGTAAGGTTCTGCGTACCGGCAAAAACCTCATCTTCTTCATTCTTATCAACGGGCAAAGATTCACCCGTTATATTTGCCTGATTTACCGTACTGTTTCCTTTTGTAATCACACCATCAGCCGGATAATTTTCACCAGGCCGCACCCGACAAATATCGTCAATTTTCAAATCACTGATCGCATCGGCTTCCTCTTCATTGCCATTCACGATACGTCGAGCTGTTCGAGGCGTCAAACGAACAACCGCCTCAATTGCCGCGCCTGCGCCGATTGCAGTACGATGTTCAATCGTAATCGTAATCAGCATAAAGAAAGCAACCGCGCCGGCTGTCAGGTAACTCTGACTGGCAAATGCTGCCAAAAGGGCAAGGGCAACAAGCTCATTCATTTCCACTTTGCCCTTTAACAGATTGCAAGCGGCATCCCAGCAAATTGGAGTTGTTAAAATCAAAGCCCCGATAAAAGCGCTCAATTCGCGTGCAATCGGATCAATTGAATCCGCAAACAGCAGACTGGACAGATACGAATTAAAAACCAGGATTCCTCCCAGCAACGCAATGCCAAGACGCCTCATCTCACGCTGAGTAGCATTCACATCATTTTTTAGTACTTTTTTTGAATTGGTATTTTCCATGGACATTTTACTCTTTCTATCCTTCATCAATTAGGTTGACCCGACATATCTTGATTTTGCTGTTGGTTTTCATTCTTATCTTCAGGAATGGGATTCAAAAGCAGCCGCACTTCCTGATTTCCGCCTTCAACAGCATGGACTACATATTTACTGTCAACAGCGTTTAGGACATTTTTAATCGTATCCGTATAGAGAGCCGTCAGCATCGTTTCCGGATTTCGTTCATACTCGGTGAGCACCGTCAGGAAATAAGACGTATCGGCCTTTATGGATTCCACCACTTTAGTCCGGTAGCTTTTTGCTTCATTAATAATGCTGTACCCGCGACCTTGCGCAGCCAGAACCACTTTATCACGATAATCCTCGGCGTTCAAAACAGCGCGTCGTGCTTCTTCAGCGCTGTCATTCACTTGCTGAAATGCCTGCACCGTTTCGGATGGATAATTAAAAGAAACTAAATTAACAGACTGAATTTTAATACCCATATTCACTTTGGTCAAAAGTTTCTGCAAACGCATCTGAACTTTATCTTTCAATGATTCTGCCTGTCCATTTGGGAGGGTTCGCGTGGTGTTAATCAAGTCTTCAATTCCCCAGGTAGCGGTTTCAAGAATAACGGCATTGGCGAGCAGGCATTTAATCGTAGACTGGACACCGCAAAATTCCTCTTCGCCTTTTTTCGCTGAAATTATTGTTTCTGCATTTTCATCATCATAGAAATTTAGATAGTACGTTTTTGCGTCATCGATGCGAAACGTCACTTCCCACTGGGCATGAACGATATTGGTATCGCCAGTAAGAAGATACCCGTCTGTTCCTGGGCGAAGCGTTTTTTGTCCAGCGGACTGTTCTCCTTTTGCAGGATTAATCCACGGCTCGAAAAAATTTCCAGTAGAGAGCGTCACAGAATTTTGGGCTGGGATTTTTTTCACCCAGTCAATCGGATACGGCCATGCCCAATACCATCGTCCGCTGGTTAGGATTGCGGTTTCGCCGCGTTCTGGATCCAGAACACGTGTCTGCAAAGCCCCAAAACGGAACAGCATGGCTTCATTTTGTTCATCAACGCGAAAGACACCACTGAACATCAAATAGCCAAAAACGAAGACGATTAAAATACGGAGGCAAATTGAAATTGCTCGTAAAATTCGTACAACAGCCTGCATTCCGGCGCTGCTGTTTTCATCCAGTTCAGGATCTATTATTTTTGTTGTTTTCGTATATTCTTCCATCAGTACTTAACCCCAATCGCTTATTTTTTAACTGCAGGCTGCGGACTTTTCGCGCTCGTTTGTTTTAATTCAGTTGCGCCCGGTTTAAATAGAGAATATGGCGGTGTATTCGTATCAAGGATCAGCGTATCTTTCGATCCGAGGCTCAACTTCAACGCTTCCAAGCTACGCAGGAACTTTGCCAATTCAGGATTTTTGCCATACACGGCATAATATTTTGCTGCCGCCTCATCGCCCTGTCCACGGATTCTTTTCGCATCGGCTTCAGCTTCGGCAATAATACGATTTGCTTCGCGATCGGCCTCCGAGCGGATCCGCTGTGCTTGGCTTTTTCCTTCGGCGAGGTATTTTCCGGAGATCCGGCTTCGTTCGGCTTTCATCCGATCAAAGACCTTCGTAGTAACAGCTTCCGGAAATCCTAAATGACGGAATCCGATACGCTGTACATCAATACCATATTCCGTCATAGCGACATTTTTCACCATTGCCAGCATTCCGTTTTCAATGGCTTCCATTTTCATTTCGCTTGTTTTTACATTCACAATTTCCGCAAAGCTGTATCTCGGAATAACGGCAGTACGGCTATTACGGACAACGGCCTCCAAACTCTTTTCAGCATCCTCTGTGGACGAAAAACGACGCAGGAACATTCCCGGATTTCCGACACGCCACAAGACATAGGTAGAAACCACAATCTGGAATTTATCTTTCGTATTCATCTGTTCGTGCGTGCCCTCTTTTAATTCATAGCACTGCAAGCGTTTATCATGCCGCCATACCTGATCAATAAAAGGCCAGCGCAAATGAAGTCCAGGTGTATATTCCTTAATTTTGCCAGTCGTTTTATCCACGCGCGCCTTACCGAAAGTCTTGACAATTGCATACTCTGTCTCTTTGACTTGGAACGTAATCATTGCGATGACAAAAATAATGACAACCAGCAGTGCTAAACTGATCACTGGCCAGTGTCTAGCCAACAAACTTTTCTTCTTCTCGCTCATCCTGTAACTCCTTTTTTGCTATTCCTTATTATTATTTATATTAATTCATTAAGATGATGTTGTTATTTCTGGCCGGAATCCAAATTCAGATCCAGCAAACTTGATTTCAATTTTTTTTCAAGATTCAAAATCAGGACTTCTTTATTTTCCTGATTACAGACAATATATTTACGCGCATTTTGGCCTTCTTTGCTCATTACATCAAGATAAGTGCTTAACACAAACAATTCAGGAGAAGCGCTATAGGCTTTCAATTGGCTCAAGAAACGCTCGCCTTCCGCGCTAGAAACTTTTTCGCGTTCATTTTTATAAGCCTCGGCCCCATTTCTCAGGGAGATTCCCATAGCCTGTGTTTGCGGCATAATAAAGGCAGCATAGGCTTTGGCTTTTTCCGTTTCTTCCATTTTCTCTTCACGGGAAGCAACCACCTTATCAAAAAATTCACCAACGCCCGGTGGTGGATGAAGCCCAGCCAGGCCAATAAAGACTACTTTGACGCCAAGTTGTACTTTATCGGCTGCTTTCTGTATGCGCTCCTCCAATAAAGCAGCACCCTCGCAACGCCGATAGCCTAAAATATCACTAAAATCCGCCCCGGAAAAGAACAGGATCAGTTCACGGCTGGCAATATTTTTCAGCGTCATGGACGGATTTTGATGCCGGAAGGCGTAGTCGTACAAATTCACAACTTTGAAATACAGTGGTATATGGGCAAAAACAACCCCCATATTCAGATTACTGCCTTCTCCGATATTCGCATTTTTGAAGGCATCCATCGTTGAATTATCTGCAACAATAAACCCAGACACTTCCGTATGTGCATGCTGTTCAAGACCACTCCACAAGATAACAGACTTAAGCTTCTTTTTTGCGCCCTCGCCTTCCATGGCATGTCCGCCGACTGTAAGTTCCTGAACATGATCCACAGGGAATGTATAGATTCGTTCAAATGGCGAAGGCAATTTGAAGTAAAGTCCCGGTGTGAGTGATGTTTTAGACATTACTTTTCCGAAGATTTCGCGGATGCCGTTTTCTTCGGTTTCAATAACCACAAAGCAGGTCTGGAACCACATCGCCATTACCATTACAACAAATAGCGGAACAATGGTTCTCTCCAAAAAGTGATAGAACCACGCTTCAGACACCTGAAAACCAAATTGATAATCCAACGATGCGGCTACATTCCGGGCAACGCCACCAGGCTCTGTAAAGAGCGCCAAAATACGGCTTTCCGGTAGCGGACGCTCGGCTTCACCCGGCATACGAGGACGATAAAATTCTATAACAAAACTTAAAATCATCTCGATGGCTAAAACGATCAGAATAATGATACCCACTTTAGCACATAAAATATCCGCCTCAAGAACAGCTTTTTGAAAAAATTCCAAAAACAAAGCAACGCTGCCTAATAAGAACATAAATCCGGTTAAAAAAAGCCACGCACCAGCTGGACGCAGCCAACGACACCCCGGCTCACGACTTTCTCCCACGAAAAAACTGCCGCCAATTAAAGTAGCGATGCAACAACAAGTGGATAAGATCGCCATTGACAACGGCTTTATCGCAACTGGGAAGGCTTCTATTTTCCCCCAGAAATTCAAGATTCCAAAACCAAAGAGAAGCAAAATAACGCCAACTGTAATCGTAAAGAACGGCACAAAATATTTTATATACTGGTCATTTGCCCGTTTTGCCATAACAACAGCATTATCACCATCCTCAAAAAGTTCAGAATTCACATGAATATCGCGATATTCCTCAACATTTATGGCTTCTTGCGAAAAATTGCGGGCAAAGACTGTGCGCCCCCAAGCTAAAAGAGCTAATAAAATAGTCATAGATGCTGCAACAATTTCGGGAACCATCGCCGTACAATTTGCATTGTTGCGAATCATAAATCCCAGAAAAAATAATACAACCCCCATTACTAAAACGGCTAAACTCAAGTTCCGTGGGCGCGTTCCTGTTTCACTCATGCCTTAACACCTCTTTGATTTATTTTTATCTTCTAAAATTTTATAAAAACAACGAAAACCAAATATATTTTTTTAATATACTATCACTTCACAATATTACCAAGGAAAAATCATTTCTTTTATCCTTTTTTCACAACTTCCTAATTCGCCCTATTTCACGTTCACAATTATTTTAATTTTCAAAATATAAATACCCCAAAGACCATGTGACAAAACGTCAAATCTAAGAGGCTCAAAAGTCTTTTATTTTCAGCAGAAAAAACAACATCGGAACGAAGCTTGAAAATAGGATGGCTTTTCTTCTAGGAAATTCTTTGGGCGCTAGCGCCTTTTAACTCCTTTTGGTCCCGCCTCTTTAAGCAACGCGTCAACCACTTCGTGAACGACTCACACCAACGCAATTATTTATGGACAGCCAAAAATTATCATGGTTCCCTCTTCGTTTGAATTTATGAAAAAACTTTTATTTCATAAAAAGTCAGAGGTAATAATAGGTATAAGAGGCGCCTATCCCCTTTCCAGAACGCGCGAGGCACCAATTATCGCCCGCAGCAATTCTTATATTTTTTGCCACTGCCGCAAGGGCACAGATCATTCCGCCCCACGTGTTTATGCGACGCCGGCTCAGCAGGCGTATTACAAGAATTCCTCTGCACACTCCGCTGTTCTTCCAGCAACTGAGACGCCAACTGTTCGAAGCGTTCTATTGTAT
>JBAYAV010000092.1:0-9437 GCA_041669565.1 Lentisphaeria bacterium | reverse complement strand
TTTTTTCTGTCATCAGTTTTAGTCCAGGGGGGTTAAGGGGCTGTTCAGAAATAACCTTTACATTTGCCTGATTCTCGTGAATGCTTTTTGTGCCGCCAACCTCGTCCCATACCTGAGGGTATGCTCCTCGTTGTCGGCCCCAAAATCAAATCACGATTTTTTCGGCAAATTGTTAAGTTAATTTTTTTACAGCCCCTAAGTGAAATGTTTTTTATAAAGGAAAAGCATCCACAAAAGCGCGCGTGTTTTTTTGTTTTGATACAATATTTGTGTTTTGCGGATTGGGAAGTTTTTTTAACTGTTGGTGCTGTCTGATTTTGTTGCTTTGATTTCGGGTGAAAGGCGTTTTACCCAAAGATTTTCGGCAAAAGTGAGGGGAAAATCGAGGCTTTCTTTGTCGATTGTAATTTGCAGTGATGTCTTATCGAGGGAGATTCTTTCTAGGGTCAGGATTTTTCCAATCGTGATATTATAGGTCGTGGGATCGGTTAAATTACGTCCGAATTTAACGACTTCGGCATTTTCTCCAATTCGGAGTTCGCTTAGAACGCAGTAGGAGGATGAATCATTTTTGTTAAGGAAGGAAATGGCTTCGGTCAAGTAGGTTTGTAAGCCTTTGGCATCGGTACGGTTTTCAATGGCTTTTGATAGGATAATGAATCGGCTAATTATTTTTTTGTCTACGATATGCTCCAAATGGCAGGCAATATTTGAGGCTTTGTCTAATGGCGCGCCGAGAATATGCGCAAAAAAGTTTTTTAATACGTGATGACGATGAATGACAATACGGGCGATCTTTTCGCCCTCTTTTGTGAGCTGAACGGGATAATGCGTATTATAAATGATATACTTCATCTGCTCTAACTGACGCAATGCTCCGGTAACGGATGGCATTTTGACATCCAGCTTTTTTGCGATTTCTTTCGAATGCGCATGTCCTTCAACTGCTATAAGTTCGGCGATAGCCTCCAAGTAATCTTCGAGGCTCTCTGTTAATTGCTGTTCCATTAAAATCTCCGTTTGTTAAACCTAACTCAATATAATGTTTTGAATAAAAATAGCAACAAAACGGGCGAAAATAAAAAGATTGTCATGGGATGCAAACGGGCAAAACACAGTCTTTCTCTGCCCTTTGTCAGGCATGGGGCTTTTTGAGGGCGAGAAAGGCGGTGTTAATGGAGTATTGGAAAGAAATTGATTCGTTATGAAAGGTAATGCCTGATTTTTTTTGCGATAAAGTCAGCGATTAAATCGAAGCCCTCTTTGGTGAAATGATAGCAGTCATTCAGTTTGTATTCTGGTTTGTCAACAACCTCGTTATAGATGTCATCAATGGGGATATTGTATTTTTTCATTATATCGGCGGCAATTTTGTTTCGGCGCAGAACGATGTCGTTATTTTCCGCGAGTTTTTGCGGGTTGTCTTTTTCGGTTATTGGTGTGGAATTGCGCCAAATCAGTTTTGCGGTGGTGTTTTTTTGTAAAAATTGAACAACTTCAATGAGGCCATTTTTATAGAATTCGTCATTTTGAGTGAATCCATGCAGGCCATTGTTAAAATAAATCAGCTTAATCGGATAGTCAGCAAGCATGAGCTTTAATTCGGGAAGGTAAGCGGAGTCGCCGACTATTTTTGAGGTCGCGTAGGTTCCGATGGTGTATTGATCTTTTAGGAGTGAAACAACTGTTTCATTGCAACCTTTGATAATGGAATCGCCGATTAATAATACGCGGGGGAGGTTTTCTTTGCTGGTGTCATACCAATAGAGTTGGCACCATTCTATTTCTTCTCTTTTCATTTTGGTTAAGCCTTTGCTGTAATAGATTAAAATAATTTTAGAAAAATGTTTTTAAAAAAACATTTTATCATTGATGTCACAAAAAATGACATTAAAAAATATACTATGAAAACGTAGTAAAAACAAGATTAAAAATTGAAAAAAAGAGAAGATTGCCACGTTTTATAAAAAAGGAAAGACGATGCGGTCTTTTTTGGGGGGAAGGGGCTGGTTGCTCTGCTCTTGGCATGTTTTTTTTGTTGTTTGTCACACCGCATAAAGGGACTGTTTTTATTTTCCGAGCGTAAACAGGTAGATGGCGATCACCATTAAGAAACCGGCAAAAAGACGCTTGTAGAATATAACTGCGGTGATTTTTTGTTCCATTTTATGATAACCAAGCATGGCAAGAAGGCCGCCAATTAGGATGGCAAAAATACCGCGCAGACTTTGAACAATATTGCCCGCAACGGTGCCGAGTTCGGCAAAACAGATGAGAATTAAAACAATGGATGTCAGCCAACAGAGAGAAAAGGGTATAGCACCTTTCCAGGCAGCCCAGGTATCTCTTGGTAAGAATGGCAATAGTATTGCGCTGATCAGCCCTAAAAAAAGAAAGAAGACGAAGGTTCCTACGACGGCCGCGAGGCAAATATTATTGTAGCCGAGGGCTTTGATTTGCAGTGTTTGCGTTCTTAAAAAGGTATCTGCAACAGAATAGCTGATACAGGTGATCATCATGAGTAAAAATGGGACGATCGGAATTTTTGTTCCGGCGTTGTTGAGGAAAAATGCGGAGAAGATGGTGCAGGCGATCGCGATATACTGCCAGGTTCCGTAGACTTCACTTTGTAAAAGGAGGCCGTTGATGATCGCTAAAAATATAAGTTTTAAGCCCAGCAGGGGAACAAGTCGCGAAGAATCGACTCTTTTTTGAGCAAGAAATATTGCTGCTTGTCCCACTAGATTGCATAAGGCGCCACCAAGGGTGACGGGCAGGTAAACGCGCCATTGTGTTCCGAGCGCCGTTTTATAGGTTAGTAGTAACCCAAATACTGAAATGAGAGCTATGATTATGTTTGCGCGTAGAAGTATTCCGAGCGATCCGGCCTTTTTAAAATTGCGGACTGCATAGCTGGAAAAAGCAAAGGCGAGGGCCATCAAAAAAGCGGCTAATAATCCTGATATAAGACCGATTTCCATAAAATATATGCCAAAATTGGGGTGGATTCAAAGGACCCCCCAAAAAAAGATGATTACTGGGGGACGGAGGCCTCTATAAAAAAGGAGGCAAATGATAAACTATTGTTTTTTTTAATGGTTTCAAGTCCATGGGGCTGTTTTATCTTTTTTAGTTGGAATAGGGGGTGGCTTTTGGGGGCTTGTCCCCTCTTATTGAATCGACTTTAAATTCTGGTGCAATTGTTTCGATGTCTGGTATTAATGTAATTTTTGTTTGTCGGGGTATAGGATATAAAATAGGGGGCGCAAATGAGATTTCAAAAGGGACGTTATAAATTTTCTGTAAAATAAATTATGATTGGAAGGAGGATTTTTTGCGGAATTTAAGATATACAATTGACGCAAAGATTTTTTTTATTGCTTATATCGGGTAGGCGTGCGTGCTTTGTTTTAAATAACAAAAAAACAGCTTTAGCTTTTTGCTAAAACTGTTTTTGCATATTTAGGGTTTGATATTAAGAAAGCATCGTTGTACCGATATGGAGGAAAGTCCCGCATTGGTAGACAATAAAAGTTAGAATATAAGCTAACAGCAGCAGCCATGCTCCTTCAATGAACGACCATTTCCAGGAATTCATTTCGCGTTTAATAATGGCCAACGTTGCTAAGCATGGAATAGATAGCAAGCTGAATAGCATAATGCAGAAGCCTTGTAATTGCGTATAGTGTTTGCGGAGTTGTTCTCGGAGGGACGAAGAATTTTGATCAACGTCGCCTTGGGCATATAGAATTCCGAGTTGTGAAACAAAGACTTCCTTTGCCGCAAGTGCTCCAAGTGAGGCTGTTGTTACCTTCCAGTCAAAGCCAATATGGCGGAAAATCGGCTCTAAAGCATGCCCGATCTTTCCAGAAATGGTGTACTCCATGGATTCGGCTTTCTTTCTGTTGCGCAATTTTGTAATTTCAGCATTCGCTGCAAGGGTGTGATTCACGATTGCTTGCTCATCCAATGTCAGTTCGGCATCTTTCAGGGTTTTTAATACAGCAGCAGAAATAGTGTTGTTTTTTCTTATTTCTGAAAGAGCGCCTTCGGGTATTGTATTGTTTTTGGCAAGTGCGTCTATCTGAAAACTTTGTAGTGCCTTACTTTTTTGAAATTGTGCTATTTGGGCATCATAATTTTCGGAAAAGACCTTTTTTTGCGGAAGGGTATTACAGATAAAAAGAATAATACTGGCGACTAGAATAATGGTACCGGCTTTTTGTAAGTATGCTTTACCGCGATCCCACATATGGAATAACAGGCTTTTGAAAGTGGGAACACGGTATGGTGGTAGCTCCATCAAGTAGACCTCGCCTTCGCCTTTAAAAAGCGTTTTTTTCATAATAAGCGCGGCAATCAGTGCAATAGCAACCCCAATTAAGTATATGATCCACATCATAAAAGCCTGATACTTCAGCACAAAAAATGCTGGAATAATCAACGCATAAATAGTAAGCCTGGCACCACAACTCATAAGAGGAAGAACCATGATCGTAACCTTCCGGTCTCGCTCTGATTCGATGGTCCGCGTCGCCATAATGGCCGGAACAGTGCAGCCGAAACCCAGAATGAGGGGAACAAAAGAACGCCCTTGTAAACCAAATTTGCGCATGATGCCATCCATCACAAATGCCGCTCTCGACATATAACCAGAGTCTTCTAAAATGGCGATGGCAAAAAAGAGGAAAAGAATATTTGGCAGAAATACAAGGACCCCGCCTACGCCGCCAATAATACCATCGGTAAGCAAGCTGCGTAAGTAAGGAAAAACTTCAGGAGCCCAAATGGCTTTAATGAGCTGATTGAGCCCGTTGAATAGCATTTCGATGTAGGTCATAAACGGAGCCGCACAGGTGAAGGTAAAATAAAAGGTAAAATAAATAATGACAAAGAAGAGCGGCAACCCCAGATATTTATTCGTCATGATATTATCAATTTTATCCGATATTTCGTGTCGTTTTGCGCGTGTCATACTGATCGTGTCATGGCAGGCACCCGACAGCATCGCGTAGCGGCGGTCGGCCATAAAAGTATCGGCTTGAATCGCATGCTTTTTCATAAGGTGTCTAATTTGCGTTTCCACGTCGTTCCATACGGGCTTAAATTCGGGGATGCGCATGGCGGCGGTATCATGTTCAAGCAGTTTAATGGCAAAGAAACGCGCGGGAATATGGCGGTATTTTTCGATGCGGAGCGTATCAATTTTTTGTGTGATAACGGCGATGGAATCATCGATATCATGGCTGTAAGAGAGCATGGGTACGCCGTGATTTTCGAGGTTTTTCAGTGCTGTTGACAACGCTTCCAAGAGTGGTTTTACGCCATTTTTTTTGTATCCGATCGTCTGGACGATGGTGGAGCCAAAATATTTTTCTAATTTCGGAATATCAAATTTCAGGCCCTTTTTATTTGCTTCATCGGCCATATTGAATGCAAGTAATAGGGGGATATGCAGTTCTGCGAGTTGTGTGGTAAGATAAAGATTTCGTTCTGGAATCGTAGAATCCACAACATTAATAATTAAATCGATGTCTGTTTTTGTTAATTCTTGAAAGACGACATCTTCTTCTGGGGAGGAGGAAGAAAGCGAATAGACGCCCGGTAAATCAATCAATCTGATTTCTATATCATCCAAGAAAAAAGAGCCGGATTTGCTTTCGACGGTCACGCCTGGATAGTTCCCGACATGCTGACGGGCTCCGGTTAATGCATTGAAAATACAGGTCTTCCCACAATTAGGATTTCCGGCTAAAGCAACCGTAAAATTCTTTTTCATTTTTCCCCACTTTTGCTTTTAAGATGGATCGCTGGCTTGTTTTGTATCATCTTCTTCGTCGTTCATGACGATGTTTTGGGCATCGTCACGGTGCATTGCCATGCTAGTGTCTAAAACTTTGACGCGGATCAGGCCACCAAAGGGCGCATGCGCCTCCATTAAAAGCTCGGTACCCGGGACAAGCCCGACATCCGCAAATTTTTTACGACCGCGCATTTGTGGCATGACTTTTAGAATGGTCGCTTTACAGCCAATCGGAAGATTTGCCAGCGTCATGTTTCTCTTTTGCGCCATCATGCATTTGCATCCAAGGCCACACTTACCTTTTCTCATCCCCATTTTCGGATCCTTTTTCATTGATAAAAGAAGGTTGATAGAAAGGTCAATTTTCTTTTTCTGTTTTTGTGTCTAATTTAATTTTAAAGGAAAATGTTCGCTTTTCCTAATGTTTCGATTTTAAAAAATTATTTATGTCCTTTTCTGTGTGGAGCATTTTTTGAGTCCGGATGGAGAACCTCTTCTATAATTCAATCCTGTCCGGAAACTCTTTCGCTACTTTTATAATATATCGTTTTTTTTGTTTTTGTCAATTAGCCCAGACTAATTTATGCTAAAAATAAAAAAATAAACGGATCTATAAAGAGGTGCGGCTCGGGCTCTTTTTTTTGTTTGGAGAATCATAAAAACGCCGGAATTCCTCATTGATTAAGCGATTCTTTATAAATTATAAATTATTTGCAATGATATATTAAAATTTATCTTTATGAAGAAGGATAAAATGAATTGTATGGAAAAGACACTGCTTTTTCTCCAAAAAAAGCAATCTTTAAAATAGGATGTTTTCGCAGTTCTTAAATTTGAAGATTCAAAAGGATCTTTGTAACGCTAACGAAAAAGGAAAAACGATGATAAGTAACTATTTACAAAATATGCCCAAGCAGGAGTACCCGCGGCCTCAGTTTGTTCGTGAAAATTGGATTAATCTTAACGGCAAATGGAGCTATGAATTTGATTTTGGCAAAAGCGGACTAGAGCGTCAATTAAATACGAGTACGGGATTCCAGCAGTTTATCAATGTCCCTTTTTGTCCGGAAAGCAAATTATCCGGAGTAGAGCACACCGATTTTATTGAGCAGATGTTTTATCATCGAACGCTGGACATTCCGGCTTCTTGGGGCGGCAAACTTATTTTGTTGCATTTTGGTGCCGTATACTACGAGTGCGAAGGCTTTATCAATGGCATTCGCGTTGGTCGGCATTTTGGAGGCAGCGCATCCTTTGAATTTGACATCACTGAATTTGTTAAGGCTGGTGAAAGTTATAACTTTGTGTTATTGGTAAAGAGTTCTTTACGGGACGGCACACAGCCGGCTGGTAAGCAGTCGTTAGTATATGAATCGAAAGGGTGTAGTTATACTCGGGCGACTGGTATTTGGCAGACGGTTTGGTTGGAGGCTGTTTCGGCAGAGGGGTTGAAGCAGTGTAAAATGACGCCTGATTTAGACAATGAGTCTTTTGTTTTTGAACCATCTTTTTATAAAGAAATTCAGCATCGTGTCATGACCGTGAATATTTATGCGAATAAAGATTTAGTGGGCACAAAAACGGTTATTGGGCAAACGGGTGTTGCGTTTACCGTAAAATTAGACGCGGTTAAAACATGGTCGCCGGAGGCGCCCTTTTTATATGATATTAAATATGAAATCAAGGATGGCCAAGGCGTTGTTTTGGATACGGTGGAATCTTATGGCGGATTACGGAAAATTCATATTGAGGGGAATCGAATCTTTTTGAATAACCGGCCGATTTTTTTGCGTTTTGTATTGAATCAGGGGTATTATGAAGATGGCATCTGGACGGCTCCAACCGATGACATTTTGAAGCGTGATATCACCATGGCGATGGAAGTGGGGTTTAATGGCGCTCGGCTGCATCAAAAAGTTTTTGAGCCGCGTTTCCATTATTGGGCGGATAAATTAGGCTTCTTAACATGGGGGGAAAGCGCATCCTGGGGGCCTGCTTTTTGGGATCGTTCTGCAAAAATGGAATCGCCCGAATACTGGAAAAGTGTTTTTAATTTTGAGCATGAATGGCGGGATATTCTAAATCGTGATTATAATGCGCCGTCGATTATTGCGTGGAGCCCGTTAAATGAGACACGGATAAAGGATAATATTGATGATTATCGCAATATTTTACACGACATTTATGCATTAACAAAGCGGTTGGATCCGACGAGGGCCTGTAATGAAACGAGCGGCTATGAGCATATGAAGACGGATCTTTGGACGGTTCATGTATATCGTTCTACTGCCAAAGAATTAAAAGAAGCACTGTTTCCAAAAGAGGGCGGTGTTTTCAAAGTAAACAAATTAGAGGAGGGGTACTGTAATCAACCCTATATCAATGATGAATTTGGTGGGTTTTCGTATATTGTTCCAGAACGGCGTAAATTTTCCGAAAAGGCTTGGGGGTACTATAATTTGAAGTTGAAAGAGATCAATGATTTATATGAAATCCTTAACGAGGAAGTGAAAGCGATGGAAGAACTGCCGGGATTGGCTGGCTTTTGCTATACTCAGCTAACGGATGTTGAACAAGAGCAAAACGGATTATATAATTATGACCGGACTCCAAAAGGCGATTCTAAGAAATTTCACGAAATTTTTTCGGGGCCGCTGTATTTAGAATAAAAAAAATGGGGGGGTATAAAGTTTGGGGAACCGAGATTATCTGCAGTGTCTGTGCAAGGCTGGTCTCTTCCAATTTATACCCCCACCAAAAAATTATTTCATATTATCATGATGGATGCGGTATTTTTGTGGCGAGAAGCCGGTCTTTAATTTAAACCAATTTGAAAAATAGTACTCATCGGCAAAATTTAAAATCCGCGCAATGGTTTTGATGTTATAGGAAGTATTTTCCAGATTTTTTTTAGCAAATTGGATTCGGAGGCTTTGAATATAATCAGAGGGCGTCCTTTTCCAATTTTTTTTAAAAATTCTTAAGACGCTTGATTCAGACCGATGGATAGTCTTGCATAATTGGGATGTTTTAATTGCCTGGGTGAAATTTTGGTTGATATAGTTTCGCAGTGTGATCGCATTGCGATCAATGTGCGATAGTTTTTTATGATGGCGGTCATTACTGAATTTAAGAAATATTTTGTGAATTAAAATTTCTAATTGAGTGGACATATCATCTGGGCTGGAACGCAGTATTTCGTGCATTTCAAGAATTTCTTCTTGGGTAGAGAGTCCCTCAAAAGGCTGAATGCCGATAATATCATAGACATTTGCTAAAGAATCAATGAGTCTTCCGTAGCAATTAATCCATATTTTTTTCCATGGGTCCTTAGAATCTGAATAATATTCATGCTCAGTATGGGGTGGTATAATATAAGAATCCCCGGCATTTATTTCGTGTTTGATGCCATTATAAACTAAAAATCCCTTTCCTGAAAGGACATATTCGATTACATAAAAAGGGATTTTGTTATTCCTCTTTATTCTGTAATGAGGATCGGGATTGGTTATGCCGGCTAAATCTACCGCAAAGATAGAATCCTCATGAGATTTGTGCAAATAAAAAAAGATCTCATTATAAGTATAAGTGGCCTGAATTTTCTTCATAAAAAAATACCTGTTGTTGTGTTTTG
>JBAYAV010000091.1:0-9438 GCA_041669565.1 Lentisphaeria bacterium | reverse complement strand
GAAGTTTAGGCGAATAGCTTGCGCGGGCTTTTTGTAACGGTGAAATTTCTGTCATGGAAACAGGTCCTTGTTTTATGGTTATATACGAATATTTTCAGAAAAATTCGAGGAATCGTAATCTATGTAAAATAAACTTTTTTGTGAAAAAATCAAGACAAAGGAAGAATATTTTGATTGAAAACGGAAGACAAAATTACTCGTTGGCGCCTGTTTTTATTTTGTTCCAAACGTTGAGGTATTTTGCGTCAATTTCCGTGGCGGCTTCTTTTATGAATTTGCATTTATTCAGAACTTCGGGGCTGATAAAAATGGCGTTGTTTTCTAAGATGCTTTTGTCCAGAAGTTTATAGGCAGCAGTATTGGGGCAGCGATAGCAGGTGTATTCAATGTTTTTAGCCGCGACTGCGGGGGTGTGAATAAAGTTAATAAATTTGTGTGCCAGGTCAACATTTGGCGCATTGACAGGAATAACCATCGTATCGCAGCAAAGCATGGCGCCTTCTTTCGGAATGGCGAAAGCAAGCTCGTCTTTATTTTCGTCAATAATTTGCATCAAGTCGCCGGAGTATCCCATCACAACATTGAATTCGCCGTTAGCGAGGCCGTTTTTATATTGTTCATTTTCAAACTTTGCGATATTTTTACGCCACAGCATCACTTTTTTTCGGGCGATTTCCAGGGACTCGTCTTTGGTGGTGTTGGGGTCGAGTCCTTTGCAGAAGAGTGCTGCTCCCAAGACTTCGCGATAATCATCAAGGAGTGTCATGCGTCCTTTGAATTGAGGATCTTCAAAGATCGTCCAGCTCGGTTCAAAATTAGGCAGTTTTTTCTTATTATATCCGATGCCGGTATAGCTCATCATATAAGGAACGGAGTATTTCATATTAGGGTCAAACATCTTGTTCAGAATTTGTTTGTCGAGGTATTGAATGTTTGGTAGTTTGCTTTTGTCAAGTGGCAGAAGCATTTTGCTGTCTTCCATGATTTTGATTTTATAATCGCTGGGGAAGATAACATCATAGCCACTGGCACCGGCTTTGAGTTTTGCATACATTGCTTCATTGGAATCAAAGGTATCATAAACAATTTTGCAATTGTTTTCTTTTTCAAATTGGGTGATGATTTCGGGGCTGATATAATCGGCCCAGCAAAATAGATGCAGCACTCTTTTTTTCTGCCCGCAACCTGAGATGAATAGTATGGTAAATGCAAGAAGAAGTAAAACTGAAATTTTTTTGATCATTATTTGTTTTCCTGTTTTTTAATGTAAAAGCATATGCTTTTATGATTTGCTGTTTGTTGATTGAAACATCTCGGCAGCGTCGCTGCTGAGATGCTTCTTAGGGGGTCGTTTAAGATTGGCCCATTTGTTGTAAAAAAGAGGGCCTCTTTAATATAGACTGTTTTGTAAAAAGAGTTTAACGAACACCTGTTTTTATTTTGTTCCAGGTTTGCATTTGTGCGGCATCTGTTTCTTGTGAAAGCTCTTTTACAAATACGCTCTTTGCGAGGGATTTATCATCGATAAAAATGGCATTATTCTGAGTGAGCTTTTTGTCGAGTAATGGGTAGGCCCCGGTATTAGGACAGTGATAACAAGTGAATTTTATGTTTCGTGCGGCGATGGCTGGCTCATGAACGAAGTTGATAAATTTGTAGGCAAGGTCTTTGTTTGGGGCGTTGACGGGAACAACCATCATGTCGCAGCTGAGCATGGTTCCTTCTTTGGGGATGGCAAAGGCGAGTTCTTCCGGATTTTCGGCGATTACCTGCATGAGATCGCCGGCATACCCCATAACAACATTGAACTCATCATTTGCGAGCCCATTTTTATATTGCTCATTTTCAAATTTTGCAATATTTTCGCGCCAAAGCATAGCTGTTTCCCGGGCTTTTTCCAGGTCTTCGCTTTTGCCGGTATTGGGATCGAGTCCATCGCACAGGAGGGCTGCGCCTAAAACTTGTCGGTAGTCATCTAGAATTGTCATGCGGCCCCGTTGTTTTGGGTTTTCAAAGATTTTCCAGCTGGGGTCAAAATTCGGCAATTTTTTCTTGTTGTATCCCAATCCGATAAAGCTCATCATGTAAGGAACTGCGTATTGGATCTCTGGATCGCACATGATGGTGATGATTTTTTTATTTAAATATTTTAGGTTGGGTATTTTGCTTTTGTCGATTGGAAGAAGCATATCACTGTCGATCATCAATTTGATTTTATAATCACTTGGAAATATAATATCATAGCCGCTGGCACCGGCTTTGAGTTTCGCATACATGACTTCATTGGAATCAAAGGTATCATAAATTACCTGACAGTTATTTTCTTTTTCAAATTGCGTTATAATCTCGGGGTCGATGTAATCGGCCCAGCAAAACAGATGCAGCACAGCTTTTCGCTTGCCGCAACCCGATATCAAGATTATCGCGAACAGAATAAGAAATACACGCAACATTTTTTTTATCATTGTTTTCCCTTTTTAAGTTTTTCTAAGTTTTTTTTATTGTAAAAGAATATGGGTGTTGCAGTTGAAAGTAAAAATAGTGATAGAAAAAAGGTGTTGTTTTGTGAAAACTGCGAAGTTGCTGAAATGAAAAAAAACCGCAAAAAGGAAATCGAACGTTTTTTTGTGGTCTTTTGTCTAATTGCACCTGAAAAACATGCTACTATATCCGCAAAATATTTTTTTGTTGAAATAAATTCAAAAAAAAAAGGAAAAGAGCAAATTATTTAGAAGGAAGGACGAATTGCACGTCTAATGCCTATCTAATGCCCTCGTGTTTCTTTCCTTTATATTCCGCCGGTGACTTCCAATACAGAACCGGTAATGTAGTTGCTTTCTTGGGATGCTAAAAACAATACCGCATTGGCGACTTCCGCAGCTGTTCCAAAACGACGTATCGGGACGCTCTTGGTATATTCTTTCTTTTGCTCATCCGATAAATTGAGAATAAAATCGGTGTCAATAAATCCTGGCGATACACAATTTACCGTTATTTTGCGTCTGGCGACTTCTTTTGACAACGATTTACACAGGGCAACAAGCCCAGCTTTGGATGCTGCGTAATTCGCTTGACCAGCAAAGCCCATCCGGCCAATGGGCGATGTCATGCTGATAATGCGGCCGTAGCGCTCTTTCATCATTTGCAGTACGCTGAGTTTGCTCATGTTATAGCAACCCGTTAAATTGACATCCAGTACGCTTTGCCAGGATTCTTTCGGCATCATTGCAACGACCGAATCCTTGCGGATTCCGGCACAATTTACGAGTATGTCCAGCTTTTTGTATTCCGTTTCAAAGTTATGGAAAAAGGCTTCGCAGTCTTCATAGTTACGGACATCACATTTTACTGTCTTGATTTTGTCTGCATACTGGTTATTTGCTTCTACGAAGGCTTGGGCGGCGGTGTCATTTCCGGAATAAATGGCAATGATTTCAGCGCCGGCCTGTAGAAATGCGCTACTAACTGCGGCACCAATTCCACGTGTACCGCCGGTAATAATTGCAGTCTGATTGTTAAAATCGTACTTTATCATTTGTTTTTTTTCTTTTGGGGGTTGTTTTTGTCTTGATTGTTTTTTTTGTCCTGCTTTGCCCATGAATCCCGTAAGGCAACCGTGCGATTAAAGACTGGATGCTCTGGGCTGTGGTCATAGCGATCTGCACAGAAGTAGCCGACTCGTTCAAATTGGATTCGTGACTCTGCGGGCAATTTACTGGCGGCTGATTCTATTTTACAGTCGGATAAAACGGCGAGTGAATCGGGATTTAGATTGGAAGTGAAATCTTGGCCTTCTGGGCAGATATCTGGATTTTCGGTTTGGAATAATCGATCATAAAGGCGGATTTTAGCATTGACCGCATGCTTGGCTTCTACCCAGTGGATGGTACCTTTGACCTTCCGCCCGTCCGGAGAATTTCCGCCGCGTGTTGCGGGGTCGTACGTGCACTCCAATTCGATCACCTCACCGGCTTCATTTTTAATTGCTTTTTGGCAGGTAATGAAGAATCCCCAGCGGAGACGGACTTCTTTGTTTATTGTGAGGCGGAAGTATTTGGGTGGCGGGACTTCTTTGAAGTCGTCTTGGTCGATATATATTTCGCGGCTGAAGGGTAATTTTCTGCTACCGGCTTCGGGGTTTTCGGGGTTGTTAACGGCGTCCAGGTATTCGGTTTGATCTTTTGGGTAATTTGTGATTGTGACTTTCAGCGGGTGCAGAATGCCCATAAAGCGTGATGCTGTTTTATTGAGCTCTTTGCGCAGGCAGTTTTCCAGAACTGCGACATCGGTAATGCCGTTGAATTTAGTGATGCCTGTTTGCGTAACGAAATCGCGAATTGCTTCTGGAGTATAGCCGCAGCGTCGCAGTCCGCAGAGCGTTGGCATTCTGGGATCATCCCAGCCGGAAACAAAATTTTCTTTTACTAATTTCAGGAGTTTGCGTTTGCTCATCACGGTATGATTGAGATTAAGGCGTGAAAACTCGATCTGTTGTGGCTGATGTACTTTCAGCGGTTGCAGAAACCAGTTATAAAGTGGGCGGTGAATTTCGAATTCGAGGGTGCAGAGAGAGTGGGTTACTTTTTCAATCGAATCTTCTATGCCGTGGGCCCAGTCGTACATTGGGTAAATGCACCACTTATTGCCAGTGCGGTGATGCTCTGCATGAAGAATACGATACATAATAGGATCGCGAAAATTAATATTGGCGTGTGCCATATCGATTTTCGCGCGGAGGACTTTTTCGCCATCGCTAAATTCGCCGTTTTTCATGCGTATAAACAGGTCGAGGTTTTCGTCGATGGATCGGTCTCGCCATGGACTGTTGACGCCGGGTTCGGTCAGGGTGCCGCGCGTCTTGCGAATTTCTTCCGAAGTCTGGTCATCAACATAGGCTAATCCAAGTTTAATGAACTGAAGGGCATATTCATACATCTGGGGAAAATAGTCTGATGCAAACTTAATCGTGTCGTTCCATTGATAGCCAAGCCATTGGATGTCCTCTTTAATGGAGTCTACATATTCAACATCCTCTTTGCCGGGGTTTGTGTCATCCATGCGCAAGTTGCATTTGCCGCCGTAGTCTTTGGCAATACCGAAATCGACGCAGATTGCTTTGGCGTGGCCGATATGCAAATAGCCATTTGGTTCGGGAGGAAAGCGTGTCTGGATTTGTTGGGGGGTATATTTTCCGGAGGCGATATCTTTATTAATGATTTCCCGGATAAAATCCACAGTAGGTGCTGGGGGGGTGACAGATGATTCTGGGCAGTCAGACATTTTTTTATCTCCAAAACAAGACCGATATTATAACAATAGAAAAAAGAGATCTGTTTCAACTCCACGATAAATCAGATCTCTTTTTACAGCAGCCGGTTATGCTGCTGATGAAGAAACGGAAGCGGAAAAAAGATCCGCCTTTAATTAATAGTTATTGGCTTGAATCTCGAAGTAGGATTGCGGATGCTTGCAGACGGGGCACACTTTTGGGGGTTTTTCGCCGATTTCGATGTGTCCGCAGTTGCGGCAGACCCACACTTTTTTCTCGGATTTGGCAAAGATTGTTTCGTTTGCTAAATTAACCAGTAATTCTCTGTAGCGTTTTTCGTGGTGTTTTTCAATTGCTGCTACGTCACGGAGAGCTTTTGCAATTGCAGGGAAGCCTTCTTTGTCGGCGGTTTCAGCGAAGTTTTTATACATCTCGGTCCATTCTTCGTGTTCGCCGTCGGCTGCTGCCGCGAGATTGGCCGCGGTGTCTCCAATGCCATTGAGAAGTTTGAACCACAATTTTGCGTGTTCTTTTTCATTTCCAGCGGTTTCTTCAAAAATAGCGGCAATTTGTTGGTAGCCTTCTTTTCGGGCGACATCGGCAAAGTAGGTATATTTATTGCGTGCCTGGGATTCTCCAGCAAATGCATATGCTAAGTTTTCCGCAGTCTTGCTTTTTTGTAAATCAGCCATAATTTTAGATTCCTTATCTTTACGATTATTGTTAAATGATGCTGTAAAAAACATCACTCTATAATGTGTATTTTATTATGAAAATTTCAAGTAAAAACAGAAAGTTTTGTTATAAAAAAAGACCTTTTCTGCAACCCTGAAAATTTATGGACTGAATTCATTATTGATAAATAAAGATCTGCGCTGTTTTAGTTTCTATTATTTTGGATACTTTAGAATAGTTCGTCGAGTTCATTTTTGGATAGTTGGGGTGGGGATATTGAAATCAGATCCTGTAAAATTTCGCAGGTCGTCTGGTTGACATTTTCAATGAGTTGTTGTTTAAGGTCTTCGTTGTTTTTGCAGATCATATAGGTATTGCTTAGGCGTTCCATGCATAGACGCACGGTTCCAGGAAGGCGATTGTTTTCGGAATAGGGGCATATTGGCATGCCTTCTTTTAGCTGGTCGTCATAATCGCCGTGGATAAAAGCGATTAATTTTTTGAATTTTGTGATGTTGCAGGTGATCGTTGGGCCCAGTTCCCATTTTCGTATGGTAGACCAATTAACCTCAAAGAATTTGGAGAGGCTGAGATACGTCAAACCAAGTTGGATCCTTTTTTCCTTTAAGCGCGTGCGGATGTCTGCGGTTAGTTTGTTTTCGAAGGCGAGGCTGTTTTTTTCCATGATTTTAAAATCCTGTAATTGAATGAGGTCTCATAGGAACAAGAAAAACTGAAATGAAGTTCACAAATTTTTTGTGTTTCGTTCGAGCGATGTTTTGGCAATGGAAGTTGTGACAAGTTTTTTGAGTATAGAACAGGAGGTCTGATTGATATTTCGAATGAGTCGTTGTTTTAATTCATCATTGTTCTTGCAAATCGTGTAGGTGCTTGAAATGCGCTCCATGCACATTTGTACCGGATTCGGAATCATGTGATAGCCATTTGTTATGGGAATGGTCGAAAAGGTTTCTAATTCTTTGTCATATTTTCCATCCAGAAAATTATTTACTTTGAGTCGTTTGGAAAGACTGCAGGATGCTGTTGGACCAAGTTCCCATTTGCGGAGGGTGGACCAGTTTATTCCAAAAAAGGTGGCTAAACGATAATAGGTTAATCCCAGAGCCATTCTTTTGACTTTTATTTTTTTGCGAATCTGTGGGGTTAAGGTACCACTGAAGTTGTTTAACATGCTTGGCATAATGTCCTCCTTAAATTGATTTATGGACCTTTCTATAATACCCTTTTGGGGAAGAATTAAGGCTAATATAAGCGAATTGTACAAAAAATAAAATTTTAGCATAATCAACTATAGAATTCTATAGAAGTCATTGCATGCATAGGAATCCTCATAATTTCGGATGATTGTTTGTTTCATAAGTCCCGGAGGAAAAAACGTTTCGAAACGAGCTAGGAAAAATGTAAAAAAAAAGAATTTTTTCCCCTCCGCCATAAAAAATATCCTGTTTTCCGAATGGAAATAATCGGGTTTTGCGATACAGTTATAGTTTGTCGGTATGAACGTGAATGAGATTGTTCAATTATTACTGCTATATATGGAACAAAAGAATGAATTTTTCAAAAAAAACGGTTATGATTACGGGGGCAGTTCGCAATACGGGACTTGCAATTGCAAAAGAATTTGCTGCGGCTGGAGCAAACATTATCTTAAATGGTCGAAAAGACTCCGATGTTAAACGAGTGGCGGATGCACTGCGAAAAGATTATGGTGTGGAAGTCCTTGAGGCTTGTGCGGATATCGCTGTAGAAAAAGAAGTTGACCGAGTCTTTGATTCTCTTGAAAAACAAAACATAAAGCTGGATGTTTTAGTGAATAATGCGGTTGTTCAGGCCGTTGGGTATTCTTTTGTTGATACACCGCTTGATGTATTGGAAAACGCATTTAAAATTAATGTTTTCGGACTTTTTCATTGCGCACAGCGGGCCGCTAAAATGATGATTGCGCAAGGCGGTGGATCCATTGTTAATATTGGCTCCAATACCGCAATCCGCCCCGTAAAAAAACGCACCGCTTATGTTGCAACAAAAGGAGCGGCGGCTTCTCTGACACGCGCTATGGCTATTGATTTGGCCGAATATAATATTCGAGTAAATATGGTTATCGCGGGGTATATAAATTCAGATCGCTGGCCGAAATTGGCAAAAGAGGATATTGAACGCCGCCATAAGAATATCCCGCTTGGACATGAATGTATGGGCAAAGATATTGCCCGTGGTGTTTTGTTTTTGGCGTCGGATGAATCGCCGCGAACAACGGGGTCTAGTATTCTTATCGATGGCGGCTGCACGACTCAATTGGTGCCGACAGACTGCGATGTCTAAGCGGGGCTTGAATGAGTGATTTGACAAAAGCATAAAGAGTGTGGGAATTGAATTTTATTTCTTGTTATATATCTTGGTTGAACAAAAGGTTTGTTTTCTTGAGGAAGATTTGGGCGTTTTTGCGGTTCTTTTTTTCTTTTCTAATGTTTCTGTTTAAGAGGAAAGAAGGAAAAAACATTGGTGTTTTTGCATGAAACATTTTTGTTTTTTGGGGAGAAGGCGTTTTTTTTTATTACCAAGGTAAGTTGTTTCTTTGTTTCGCGGCACAATAGTGGTCCGGATCCTATTTGTGTTTGTTGCTTTTTGCGGATGTTTTTTGGGCGGGGATAGAGCATGGAGTCTTCTTTATTTCTTGCGTTTTTATTCTTAAAATCAGTTTTTTTTCAAGAAGCATTCAAAGAAAAAGATTGTTTTTTGAATTGACTTTCTTTTAACCGCGTATATATTCTTATTCAATATCTTTGTTTAGTAAGTAATTTATATTTGTATTCAATATCATTTTTCACTGCATATTCTGTTGTTTTGTTGTTATGTATTGAAAAAGAATAAATTATTAGTTTTTTACAAGCGTTGTTATTTCTAGAGTCAGTAACTTGTTGGAAAGAGGGAATATGCACATAATAGATTGGTTTATAATTGTAGTACCTATTATCATTATTATTTGGATTGGCTTAAAATCGCAAAAATATATAAAAGGTGTTTCTGATTTCTTGGCTGCCGGACGTGTGGCGGGACGCTATGTTCTATGTGTTGCAGGCGGTGAAGCAGGAATGGGGCTTATTAGCGTTATTGCGATGACCGAGATGTATTATAATGCTGGTTTTGGTGTTGGCTTCTGGGGCGGTATTACGGCGCCGATTGGCTTAATCTTTGCTTTGACTGGCTTTCAGCTGTATCGTTTCCGAGAAACGAAAGCGATGACAATGGGGCAATTTCTTGAAATACGGTATAGTCGTAAGTTTCGTATTTTTGCTGCTGTCTTGCAGTCTATATCGGGTATTTTGAATTACGCTATTTTCCCTGCAGTTGGAGCGCGATTTTTAATTTATTTTTTGAATCTGCCGATTACAGTTTCTGTTTTAGGTATACATTTTCCAGTGTTTGGTCTTTTGATGGCGGCCTTTTTATCTCTTGCGCTTTTTATCACAATG
>JBAYAV010000090.1:0-9469 GCA_041669565.1 Lentisphaeria bacterium | reverse complement strand
TCCTTGAAACAAAGATGCAAGCGGCCCTATCTATCCAGCAATGTTGGATTTATCGGTCATGGTGCTATGGGGGGCATTTTTGCGCTTCCCGGAACGCATGGCCGACAAGTGGTGAATTTGGTTTGTGAAATTGCCGAAAAAGGCAGTGCTGAAAAGATTGCTCTTAGAGAAGGATTATGTACTCCAGTTTTTGACGCCGCGGTTTTAGAAAAAAATAAGATCGATTTATCGAAAATACCGCCTGGGAGTGTTTTGTTCAATGAAAAACAATCCTTTTATAAGCGGCATTTTTTTGGAATGGTTATCGTTTCTGTAGGTCTGATTGTTGCGCTGCTTTTAATTATTTTTTATCTGTATTTTATTCGTCGACAGGAAAAGCTTTTTCGGCGATTATTTGCGCTTTTTCCGGGGGGTATTTGTGTTGTAAATAAACAGGAAAAAATTTTGTTTGCAAGCTTGAAGCATTTGCCATCCGGCAAAAAAGTATCCTGTTTAAGGGATGTGGAAAATTTTAATTATGAAAAAATTAATTCTTGTGTTCGGGAAGTCTTTAAGGATAAGGAAACGCAGTGTATTGATTGCAGTAACAACGATGAGAAGTACTCGATTTCTTTTGTGAGTGTGCCAAAGGCGTTTTTTGGCCAGGAGGCTGTCGTTTGCTTTTTGTATAATAATAAAGTCTTACAGGAGCATCGTGAAAGATTAGCGAATGCCTATAATCAATTGGAGGCGGGTTGCCGCATTACAAATTCGGCGGTTTTTAGTTACAATAGTGCGACCAAAAAGATCTCTGGATCGTCCCAGCTGTCGGATTTGATACAGATCCAAAATGATTCTCCGGTTGATAGTGATCGGTGGATTTATAAGAGCGATCGGGAAAATTTTAAATCGAAGTTTCATAAGATTGTAGCGGGTGAGATTTCTACTTGTGTGATTCATTATCGCATCTCGCAGGGCGGGTCGATACAATATTTTCAATTGCACAGCAAGCGGCTCGTTAATAAAAAGAAGGAAGTCCTAATTAACGGCGTGATTCAGAATGTATCGAGAATCAAGACGATCTTTTACAAGTACCAAGAGCAAAGCAAACTCAGTGATTTTATTGTCAATTCGATGCCGCTGGTTTTTTTTGTAAAGGATGCCGATAATTCTTTTCGGTATATACTCTGCAATCAGTATTTTGCCGATTTTCTGCAAATGGATAAAAAAGAAATTATTGGCAAAACAGATGACGACCTTTTTGAGGATGTGACATATAAAGAAGAAATTCGCCGCAGGGATGTGCATGCTGTTGAGTCTTCAGAGATTGTCTCTTATGAGCAATTTGGTGTTAACAAGTTTGGCTTAAAGAAGAAGTTTTATGTTGTGAAGAAGGGCTATTCTGATTTTAAAAAGCGCAATTTGGTTATGGGGGTGGCACTGGATATCACAAAATCAAATCGTTTGCTTCTCAGTGAGAAAACAAATAATGCGTTGTTATCAACGGTGGTGCGTAATGACATCGATGTCAATGTCAAGTTGGATCAGATGGCGGATGTGTTGATGAATACTTTAAAAAGCAGCTGGATTGTGCTTAGCAAATGCAGCTCGGATGAAACGCTGCATCTTTATCGCGAGTGGAATTGTTCGGATGGCACAATTCTAAAAAAGATTCCAATAGAAAAACATTATGAGATATGGAATACGTATCTTCCGATATTACGGGAGCATCAGCTTTGCAAAGTATCGGATCTTTTTCAGGATAAAAATTATGCTGCACTAAATCTTGATGAACGGTATAAGAATATATCCTTTGTGTTTGTCCCCGTTTTTGTGAATGAGGAGATGTGGGGGGGGCTATTTGTTGCGTTTGAGAATAATTCGTATGCGTTTGAAGGCATCAATAATAAAATAATGTTCGGATGGGCAAATTTTGTTTCTATTATTATGCTGAATGAACGCCAAAAAATAGCGCTCTATAAATCTGATGTGGAACGGCAGTTGATCTTCGAAAATATTCATATTCCTCTTTGGCTTTTTGATTCGTCTGGGAATCTTCTGCAGCACAATTCTGCCGTCTGCGACTTCTTTCATATTCCAAACCAACGACTGAGCACGGCGGAAAATAAAAAAATGCTAGCCGGGGTGCATTCTGTTCATACGGTTGGGCTGGTTGAGAAAACGCTGCTTAAAGAAAAATCAGAGGTCTGCAATGTATCCATCGGGCAGCAGCAATATACCGTTTTTTCTGAGCCGGTGTTTGATGAAAAGGACAATTTGATTTACATTTTGAAGTCTGCGATTGATATGACGGAGCATAATAATTTGCTGTTTCGTCAGAATGCCATGAGTAATGCTTTGGAGGCGTTGTTAAAAGAAGAGAATATAAAAGAGGCGATCCGCAAGGCGATACAAATTTTTGGGGAATACTTAAAGGCCAAACGCGTTGTTTTGTTTCAAATTAATATGGAAAAGCAAACGATGTCTTCTTTTGTTGAGAACGTGACTTCGGAGGACGACGAAGAATTTTTCAAGGATGCGCAAAATATTCCATTTGAAATGAATCCCAGTTGGGGAGAGCTTTTGATGGATCGTCCTGTTGTTTTTATTGAGGATATGCGGAAGGTGTTTCCTAAAAAATCGAGGGGTTCTTTTTGGACAAATCTGATTTGGAAAAGAGATATCAGCACGGTGTATAGCAGTCGTGTTGTTTTGGATTCAAAGTTATGGGGATTCGTCGGCGTGGCTTTTGATCATGAAGTTCATCATTTGAATAGTGATTTTTTAGATTTTCTAACGAGCTTTTCCGGTTTTGTGGAGGCTATTTTGTTTCGTGACAGTATTAAAACGAAGCTGGCGGAAGCCCTGGAGCAGGCCAAAAGCGCGAATAAGTCCAAGAGCTATTTTTTGTCGTCAGTCAGCCATGAGATTCGTACGCCATTAAATTCTATTATTGGCTTTTCGGAATTATTAAGCAGCGGCGTTACGGATCCGAAGGTGATAAAAGAGTATGTGGATGCGATTTCTTATTCTGGAAATGCATTGCTGCGATTAATCAACGATGTGCTTGATTTGTCAAAATTGGAAGCAAACAAAATGCAGATTGAGTTGGCACCTGTTAAGCTGCCAATCATCTGCAATGAAGTGATGAGTATTTTTAAATATATTTCGGTAAAGAAGAATATAAAACTAATCGTTGATATTCCAGATGTGCCGAAATTAATGATGGATGAATCAAGAATTCGGCAAATTTTATTTAATTTAATTGGAAATGCTGTAAAATTTACTGAGGAAGGTTCGGTAACACTTCGGGTTGAATTTGCCGTGAAAGAGGATCATACAGCGACGGTGTGTTTCCTTGTGATGGATACTGGTATTGGTGTTTCCTCGGAAAATTTAATGAAGCTTACGCAGCCTTTTGTTCAGCTGTCGCACTTGCGGGGAACCAATTCGATGCAGGGAACGGGGCTTGGATTGGCCATTACCAAGAGGATGATTCATATCATGAATGGCGATTTGGAAATTAAAAGCACGCTTGGTAAGGGAAGTCTTTTTAAGGCTTGTCTGCACGATGTCAAACTCGCAGAACCAGGCTCTAAAGTGCCTGCTGTAAATAAGTCCTTAGAAAAGAATTCTTTGGATGGAAATGAACTTACTGTGCTGATTGTGGATGATGTCGAAATGAATTTAAGAGTTTTAGAAGCGCTTTTGCATAAAGTCGGCATACAAAGGGTTGTGAAAACAAGTTCAGGAAAGGCCGCGCTGGAAGAACTCAAGAGGGACTCCTTTTCTGTTGTTCTGACCGATATGTGGATGCCTGAAATGTCTGGGCAGGAATTGTTGAAGAAAATTCACGCAAATCCGCTATGGGAAAAGATTCCGGTTTTTGCGATTACCGCGGATCTTGAAACGAAAAAAAACTTTGGAATGGAGGGCTTTGCCGGTGTGTTGTTAAAACCCGTGACCAGAGACCAAATAAAGAAAATGCTTTTGGGGGGCAAAACTCTGCCGGTAGCGGAAAGAAAAGAGGAAGAATAAAATACGGAAAAAGGAAACACGTTCCCGTTCCGACGTCTTGGTCGGGGGAGATTCCGGAGACGCACGGCTGTGCGTCTCTATAATTTATTCCCAAATCGGATGTTCGTGGAATATCAACAAAGACGCATCCTCTCTCAATATATTTTTGCATAATTAACGGTGCAAAAATATATTGAGAGAGCAACATCAAGCAAATAAAAAAATAAATTCTAACAAATCGATAGAGGCGTCTCGTATCTCGCGCCTCATCTAAATGTTATTTTGAAGATTTTCTCGTAGAGACGCACGGCCGTGCGTCTCTGTACCCCCCCCAAAAAAAAGACGTCGGAATGGGGACATCACTATTATACCGATAAAACAAAATTATGGACGATAAATACCACCACAAATATCGAACAAAATCACACAGAATGCCAAATTGGGATTATTCGGGACATGAATATTATTTCATTACATTAGCAACCAAAAATCGTGAATGTAATTCAGGAAAAATCGTACAAGCAGATAATGGCATGTTTGAAATCTAAAACGACGCACGTCCGTGCGCCGCTACGAGGGGGATCTACAAAACAACGTAATGTTTGAATTAAGGATAAAGGTGTCTTGTAAAATTGGACACCGTTGTGCTTGATTGCGTTCATAACTCAGGCGATTTCAGTAGTTATGGGACGGCTGTAGAGCTTTTTGTTTTTACGCGATGCATTTTCTTTCGAAAATCGTTGGTGAAATTAGTCTAAAATATGTTTTCAAAGAGAAAAATCTGTAAACGGATATTATATTTAATTTTTAACTAAATTCGAAAAAGATTTTTGCGTTCTGAGTGTTGGAAAGAGTCTTTTTATTTTTTTGATAATTATTTTATAATTTTCTTATAAAAGAGTCAAGAGGAATTTTTTATGGCTGTTGTGAAGTTTGGTGTTGTTGGTGTTGGTAATATGGGGAGCGCCCATACAAAATTTTTGACGGATCTTCCAAACTGCAAGTTAAATGCGGTTTGTGATATTGATCCCAAAGCCTTTGAGCGTATTTATAAGCCGGTTCGCAAAGAGGTGGCCTGTTATACGGATATTGATCTGTTTTTAGCGGAAGCGGATATTGATGCTGTGCTTGTTTCTGTGCCGCATTATTTTCACCCTGAAATTGCGATCAAGGCCATGAAAGCTGGAAAACATATTATTGTTGAAAAACCGATTGCTGTTCATAAAGCAGCGGCAGAACAATTAATTGCTGAAGCTGAAAAATACCCCAAATTAGTAAAGTCGTTGATGTTTAATCAGCGCACGATTCCGGCGCATAAAAAAATCAAACAGCTTATTGATTCTGGTGAACTCGGAAAAATTAATCGCATCAATTGGATTATTACCAACTGGTTCCGGTCGCAGGCATACTATGATTCGGGGGATTGGCGTGCGAGCTGGCGTGGCGAAGGTGGCGGCGTTTTGCTGAATCAGTGCCCCCATCAACTTGATCTAATGCAGTGGTTCTTCGGCTTGCCAAAAACGGTTCGAGCGACATGCAAGTTTGGTAAATATCATAATATTGAAGTTGAAGATGAAGTCAATGCCTATTTGGAATATGCCGACGGTGCAGTGGGTAATTTTATCGCTTCAACGGGAGAAATGCCGGGAACGAATCGCCTTGAAATTACCGCGGAACGCGGGCGTCTTATTTTTGAGGATGGAAAGATCGAATTTAAGCGTAATGAGATCGAAACAACGGTCTTTAATAAAACAACGAAGAGTGGTTTTGGTGTGTCTGATCATTGGGACTGTACGATCCCGGTCGATGATGTGGATTCTACTCCCGCGCATGCAAAGGTTATTGAAAATGTGGCTAATGCGATTTTGAAGGGAACCAAATTGATTGCGCCGATGGAAGAGGGCATTCGAGGACTTGAATTGGGTAATTCGATGCTTCTTTCGCAATTAGCAAACAAGACCATTACGTTGCCGATCGATTCTGCCGATTATGAAGCGCGCTTAAATAAACTAATTGAGACATCGCGTTATCATAAAAAGGCCCCCGTTGTGACCGACAGTAGCAAAGATTTTAATCAATCATTTTAGGAAGAGGAATAAAAATGTTTTTAACTGGATTTGCCGATGAGGCTAGCGCTGATTTTGCCACGCAAATAAAAGCAACTCGTGAATTAAATTGGAAGTTTATTGAGAGTCGTGCGATTGGTACCAAGAATCTATCTTCTCTAACCGAAAAGGAATTTGAGGATATCTGTCAGCAGTTAGATGCGAGTGGTGTCGCGATTAATTGTTATGGCAGCTCGGTTGCAAATTGGAACCGTGATCCGCGAAAAGAGGAGGATTTTGAGGCGAGTAAGACCGAATTGCTGAATGCGATTCCCCGGATGCAGAAACTGGGCATTAAGATGATCCGCGGCATGAGTTTTTTAACGCCGAAGGATGAAGAGCCCGATAGCCCCGAGTTGGAACAAATTATTTTTGCAAAAGTGAACAAGCTGGTAAAAATCTGTGAAGATGCGGGCATTATTTATGGTCATGAAAATTGCATGAATTATGGCGGTCTCTCGCATCTTCATACATTAAAATTGCTTGATCATGTTAAAAGTGATTCTTTTAAGCTCATTTATGATACTGGAAATCCCACGTTTAATTATCGTTGGATTGGCGGTAAGCCCCATCCGTTGCAGTCCTCGTGGGAATTTTACAAGAATGTTCGTGAATTTATCACGTATGTTCATATTAAAGATGCGACCGCACTTCCGCGTGAAGACGGTGTTCGCCCTCCGGCAAATTTTTGCTATGCCGGCGATGGCGCTGGTGATGTGCGTGCGATTGTTATCGATTTGTTGAAAACCGGTTATGACGGTGGTTTTTCAATGGAGCCCCATGTGGCGAGTGTGTTTCATCAAAAAGATGATAGCCAGGCACTGGATGTGGTAAAATATCAAAGCTATGTGGAATATGGCAAACGCTTTGAAAAATTGCTCCGCGACTGCGGCTGGAAATTTTAATAATTGATAAAGAGAAAAGAAGGCCCCTCGATCTTTGTTCTAAAGTTTCGAGGGGCCTTCTTTTGGTAAGGTTTGTGATGTCGTTTTTTTGAATGGCACTAGTTTTTGTTTTTTGTGCGGGTGATCAGGATGATGCTGTTCCAGAACATATAGATCCAGTAGAAGGCAATGATCATTTTCTGATTAACTTGGGCGATTGGAGTACTGGGGAGCATTTTGCAGGCGTGAAGATAAGCAAGTGTAAACCAGATGATTACGACGAAGCCCCCGAAAATACACCAGAGGATATCTTCGGACGTTCTAAAGTGCAGCTTTTTGCCGGAATGAATACTGAGAAAAATTGCGGGGCCGATGCCGCCGGCAGCAATAAAGGTGCACAAATTATGAATATCGGGGTTGATGTTATATGGAAAAATACCGATTCCAAAAAGCCCGATGCCGCTGATAATGCCAAAAAGCCATAATAAGTACTTTTGAATTTTGCTGGAGGAATAATTGCCGCGCAATATAAAATAGCCGGCGGACATTATGCTGGAAAGTATTAACGCAAAGTTAAACAATAGGGAAGATACTAAATTCGGCATGCCATTTGGCAACTTGGTTAACCCCAACGCACTTAAAAAATCTTTTTGCCATAAATAAGGAATCGGATAAAATGGCATTGCAGAACAAATCAAAATAAAAACTAAAATAATACAGATCGTTAATACATGGGCATACCGATTAATTTTCTTCATCTTGAATACAGCTCCATTTGTTTTGAAATTATAATTTTTAACTGCGGCAAAACACCCCACTTTTTTTGCGTTCCTTTTTCAAAGAGAATGTTTTCAAAAACTATACTCAATAATGTGTAAATTACAAGCCCCCTTTTCTAAGCTTTTTTTGAAAAATAAAAAAAATGCCGATGTTTTTCGTTTATAAAAAAAATCCTGATTATATTAAAAAGATAAAATAAAAAGTACCTATATCCTAGGAGCTGCGTGCCGAAATATAAAAAGCAAGATATGACATGAAAAAAAACAAAGAAAAAATAAACCCAAAAATGGAAGCCCGAAAAGAAAACGGGGACTTTTTTTATGATTTTGGAAAACACGCTTTCGCAATTTTAGAGATCCATGTAATAGCAACAAAAGAGGAAAAAATTACGGTTGCTATTGGCGAAGTCCTTTCCGGTAAGAATCAGATTGAACGCAATCCCGGCGGCTCAAGAATCTACCGTGAAGAGCAGTTTACGGTTCTTGAGGGTGAAAATAGCTTCATGATGAAAGTCTCGCATCCTGGATATAATGACGGAACGCTGACAATCGATCCTGATGTATTGCCCTTCCGCTATGCCGAAGTCCGCGGGTGCTCCTCCGCTTGCGTTCATGTTATTCAGCAGGCCTATTTTGGAACTTTCGAAGAGGATGCGAGTTGTTTTAAAAGCACGAATGTGAACCTGAATAAAGTGTGGGATTTATGCAAATATACCATGAAGGCAACAACGCCATTCGGGATTTTTATCGATGGAAATCGGGAACGACAGGCTTATGAAGGAGATGATTATATTAATCAGCTTAGCTACTTTGTCTGTATGGCTGATTTTGAAATAGCACGTAATACAATTGACCGACTATTTCAATTTCCGACTTGGCCGACTGAATGGCAACTTGCAATGATTCCAATTGTCTGCGATTATTTTCTTTATAGTGGTGACGAAGCTAATGTTCGACGTTGGTATTCGCCGCTGAAGCGAAAATGCCTCCTGGAACTGGCGGATGATTCTGGGCTAATCGCGCCGGACAACTTGGCCAAAGACTGGTACTGTCCTGGCTTTGGAAAAAAGGTCAGGCTAAAAGATATTGTTGACTGGCCACAGACGGAACGCGATCATTATGAATTTGGGCGAATCAATCTGGTGCCTAACTGCTGGCATTATATGGCGTTGACCCGCATGGCTGAACTTGCGGGAATGTTAAAAGAAACTGCCGATCAGAAATTTTATCAGGCTGCGGCAGCTAAATCCCGGGCAATTATTCGTAAAACGATGCTCAAAGATGGCTTGTTTGTGGATAATCCGGATTCGAGCCATACGTCCTTGCAGGGCTGTGTTTTTTCCGTGCTATGGAATGTCGCGGAGGAATCAGAAAAACCCAAAATGTTAGAACTGATGAAGTCTAAGGGGATGGCGTGCAGTGTGTTTGTGGCGCAGTTCCTGCTGGAATGCTGCTGTCGTAACCATATGGCAGATTATGCTTTGGAGTTAATAACGTCGGAGGGGCCTCGTTCTTGGATGAATATGATTCGCCGGGGCGCTACCATTACCATGGAATCATGGGATGACTGTTATAACCCAGGTCAGGATTGGAACCATCCATGGGGAGCTGCACCGGCAAATATTATTGTTCGTGAATTAATAGGGCTAAAACCGACGGCACCCGGATTTTCTGCCTATGAATGTAAGCCGGCGTTGGATTTTCT
>JBAYAV010000089.1:0-9501 GCA_041669565.1 Lentisphaeria bacterium | reverse complement strand
CCAAAATCAAATCACGATTTTTTCGGCAAATTGTCAAGTTCATTTTTTTACAGCCCCTTCGGAACAAGTAAATGATCAATAACAGATGTTAAGTTCTCTGTTGTTGTATTTTTTTCTAAAAGATAAGTTTGGCTATCTTCTTTTTGTTCCCATTGATGCATGCCGTTTTCTGGATTGAAATGGATAGAAAACCCTTTTCGCAGGTGGAACAGTTTTTTATCTTCGAACACCGTATATAAGACGGCAATAGGATCCCAGCTGGGTCTGGAATCGCGGTTTTTTAGAAAGAACCGATAAGCATCCGCGATAGGGTTATTGTCTTTACAAAACATTAATTCGTGTCCCGTGAGGATATCGCTGCCCAGGGGAGTTATAATTTTTATTCCTGGCCAGTGGTTCAAAACTTTGGCTGCGGCAATGGGAGCCATATGCCAATTAAAGGAATCTTTTCCGGCGGGAAAAGTTCCTTTTCCCATGATGACTAATTTATTTATTTTACGTTGAATTAATTTCATTCCATTCAGTTTGCTATAAATGCAGGGCTCTGATGACATCAGGTCCGCTAAAACATTTAAAAGACCGATGCAGCAGATATCAATTGATTTATCGGGGGCATTTGCTAATGTTTTTCTATATAATGTTACAGCCTCTTCTGTTGTGGGTGTCTGTTTTAATAAATGGGCGTACTTATCAGCTATTTTTTCATTATATAAGACATCCGCGTCTTCGCATTTTTTACGGTGTTGAAAGTATAAATCAAAAGAATCTATTTTGGAGCATCCGGCACACCCTATTGGGATATCGGGACGCCCATAATATGCATTTACAATAGAAGCATAAAGACAGGCGTGCTTTGTGGGAGCGTCGCAAATGATTGCGGCTATCCGGCAGGCGCCCTCTTGTTCAAAATTATGTAGCAGTGCCAAAGCTCCGGCATCATCACAGTCGGTATCTAAATCTGTATCAAGTATAATATTTTTCATGAGTATATATCGTTCTGAATTGGTAAAAAAAGCGGGAGCAATGACGCATCATCTCATAGGAGATCCCATTCTCCGTTATTCCTTGGCATTATACGTATAAAAATATATGAATAAAAGAATAAAATGCATCGCTAGTAAAAGTACCATGCGTTATCTCGCATACAGGACCGTTTTTATAAAAACACCAAATGGAAAAATTCTGAATGCTGATGTTATTTCTATTTTAACAATAATAACGGAGGCTGATTTTTTGTTTGCGAACATTTTTTGTGCGGAGTCGTAGATCTTTTTTACACCGAACTTTTCGTGGTTTTCTGTTGTTTCTTTTTGTCTGGAGCGGCCATGGCCAGTCACTGAATTTTTTCTTGCTTAAAAAGTAATTGGGCGTGATGTCTACCCATGTTTTCCATTTCGTATAATCCTATTTTTAACAGGAATAAACGTCCTCCCTTTTAGCGTGTTGTTTTTACATAAATGATACCGGGATAATCAATGCCGGACTTTTCAATGCGAAGGGTCAGCCGTTTTTGTTTTGGTACATCCATACGGATAATATTATCTTTGGGAACTGGGATGATCTGAATGTTGCCATTGATGGTTATTTTTATGTTTTTGGCGCTGTTATGCAATACGCCGATTTCAATTTCATCGTCTGGCATACAAGACATCTCAAGTTGAATAAAGCCATTTGGAAAGACGTGATTGCCGACATAGCGTACCGGTATGTTATTTTTCAATAACGAGTGACTGGCATGCATATAGCGAAAGACGCGATATTGATCTCCAAAAGACCCCGGCAAAACAAGATCCGTTGTTTTTGAAGTCAGAAGCTGGGTCCGGAGTGTGTGTTCTGCGGAATATTGATTTGTCAATTCTTGACAAAGAAACAACAGTGGTTTGAGATATACTTGGTCAATGTCGTCTCCGAGTGTCAATGCGTCGTAACAACTTTTTATTGCGGCCGTTTTTTTAGGAGCATAATGCAGCATTGAGAGGATTGTTTTTTCAGCAGCATTCTGGGCGCGAAGAAGATTCTTTGGCACTTCTGCTTCCTTTTGCAAATCGTCAAAATAGCCGATGAGGCATTCTACAAATGAGGCAATTGCGGGGGCTACGATATTTAGTATTTCCCATACTCGAAGCAATTTTTCAGCTTCTTCTGGATTTAGCTTCGGAGCAAGGCGTTTTGCTTCGGCAAGGCCTTCCTGCGCGAGTTCAATAGCCTCTTGCTTTTCATCGCGAATGGTATCACGACCCGGCGAGTTGTGCTCGGATAAAATTCCCCATATGCCGCGTAGCTGTTTAAGAGAGACGTGGTTTTTGAAAACACCGATAATTCCGCCGGCGCTGATCCATTTAAAATCTGCTGGAATTGGGAAAGCGTGAAACATTACATTTCCGGCGATGAAGTTGGTCTTTTTGACTGCTTCAATACCGCATTTGTTAAGGGCGATCATCTCTTTTTCACAGCCTTGCCAGTGGTTGGCCGCATATTCAGAATAAATATCCTCAGCGGTAAGGTCCGGGTGAAGAATTCTTTGCTGGTAGGCATAAATATTGATTTCGTGACAATTGAAAATGCTGTTTCCTACGCGGTCAAGCCGAATGGCATAGCGGGAAACACCGGCTTTATGACTCTCTTTGGTATAGCGTTCGATATCTTCGAGGTCGGCCGCCGGCAAGTATCCGGCGCCTAAAAATTCGCCAATTCCGTCACATTCCGCATTGAGTTGCGTATTTTCATCTTTTTTCAAGAAGGGATTGGTTGGCAGAAAAGGATCAAAATCATAGGGGGTTATTTTTGTTTCGATATCGAATGAATGGTCTTTTGCGGCAGCTCTAGCGCCTCTTAAAATATCCTCATAATCGGAAGCAATAGAACCGAAGGAGCGTAAGATGAAACGTTTTTGCCTTTTTTCGTGTTCCTCGGCAAAAATGCGAACGATTTTTTCGACGACCTTATCCGGTGGATAGCGGTCGGGATCCGAGTTGTGAATAACCGAGTAGTCTGCTTCTGTTAATGTGAGTACAATTCCGCCAAGGTCGGGAACAACTTTAAATGCATTATCGATTTTATAGCGGAGAAATTCAGCGAAGTCCTCACCAAGAAGGTCAAATTCTCCTTGTTTATCGAGTAGAGCCGGGCGGTCTTCCAGCATGCCTTCCGGCATCATAATTTCGCGATGCCATAAATAAAGCGGCCGGCCTGTCTCTGTGGCAATTTTTACAATTGCGGCAAGATCCTGCTGATTTTTAAGAATTAATTCACGCTCGCATTTTTTGGCCGCTGTTGGATAAGGCTCCAGAAGCATCAGCCCATTTATGCCGCCTAATTTATCGGCGCATGCCCCGCATATTTCAAAACTGTCGACGGTGTAGTTTTTTGCCTTTTCAACAATTTGCCGCATGTAGTCAACATCAATGGGCGTCGGATGCATAAGGCTCCAGGTGATTTCCGGATGATTCATTTTTGATTCCTTATTGTATTTTTTTAGATTAGGAAAGGCAGTGCTAATTAGCACTGGGAATAGGTGTTTCTTTGCGTGTTAACCAATCGGAAGAAAAGAAGGACAACAGAGAGTATGGTGCAATCCAAAACAGTGTAAAAAAGTAAAAAACGGAATAGTAATAAGACCAGAGCGAGAGGATGTCTTTTTGCCTGAGATAGTACAGAAGAGCGGGAAAGGTCGCCCATATCATGAGCGGTGGAAGAGTCGGAAATAGGAGTAATCCGGATGTTTCAATGAACCCGACGGTAAATAAAATAACGGAAAGAAGAGGCAAAATCATCCATATCGTTTGCACGAGTAAATTGATTTGAGTCCCGAATACCGCGTAACGTGCGGGATTCTTTTTGTCGCGTTTTTTGAAAATGAAGGTCGCCATGGAAAGATTTTCACGGATGTTGCTGCGTGCCCAGCGGATGAGCATTTTGCAAAGTGTGGTATAGGTGACAGGAACGCTTGTATAGGCGGTTGCGGTTCGCTGGTAGGTGACGCGATAGCCGCTTTTTAGAATGATGTTGGTAAGTGCCCGATCATCGCCTATGTTCGATGGACGGCCAAAAAATTTTTCATCGCGCCAAGTATCCAAATGGGGATCGATAATGGAGCGCCGATAGCTGGATAAAGCGCCGGGAGAACACATTACAGCGCCTAGTACGCTTTGTGCGGAACGGATAAATTCAAAACAAAACAGGAAATTGACTTCCAGCATTTTAGGAATAAAACCGTCTTTTATATTCAGTACGCGGATATTTCCTGCGACCCCGCCAATGGTATGATCGCGGCAAAGCGGCGTTACCATGCGACGGAGAGTATGGGGCTCAATTTCGGAATCGCTGTCGATGGTGACGATCATTTCATTTTTGCAGCTTCGGATGCCGCGATGAAGTGCTGCGCGCTTCCCGCTGTTCTTTTTTAGTTTTATGGCGTGAATAATCTCAGGATTTTTTTGTTGGATTAATTGTACCCAGTGCCAAGTATCATCTGTGCTTCCATCATCTACAATTATAATATTAAGTTTTCCTGTGGGATAATTGCTGTTGAGGATGCTTTGGATGGTGTCGGTAATTTGTTTGCTTTCATTATAAACAGGAATAATAACATCACATTCAGGAAGCCGCTGATTTGGCAGAGAAGGCGTTTCGTGATAAAAGAGATAAAGCCCTATTTGCCAGAGAAAATAAACAAGATTGATAAGAATAAGAACGGTTGCAAATCTTTCCGCCCAGATTGGTAAAAAGGTACTTGCAAATGTGGCAGAAGGAATCCATGGCTGACGATAAAAGAAAATAAGTAAAACAAAGCCAAGGACCCCAGGAAGGATGGAAATGCTGAAATAGAAAACCGTATGCATCCATGAATTATTCAAGGTCGGTATTACTTGCGTTGCTGCTGGTTGATTTTGCATTTTAAAAGTGCGTGCCCTTGTTTTTATTTTTTGCGAACGGCTAAAATAATATAGCGATCCGGATCATCATTGTCTAAAGCAATCGGGAGTTCTTCAATGAGATCAAATCCAAATTCTTTACAGGCCTTTTCAAATTTTGCACTTTCTTCTGATATGTAATTAGGACCTTTTAGAAGCATAAAAACGCCTCCAAGTGCTAGTAATTCGCTGGCATCCGCTAATAAGTCTGCACCGCGACCAACAGCACGAGCTGTAACAATGCTACACTTGTGCCGTAATTCAGGATGCGTAGCCATAACTTCACGCCCACGGAAAGCATAAGCTTTGACATGAGTGCACGGGGTTAGTTTCAATGTCTCGTTTAAAAAATCAACTTTTTTATGTCGGCTGTCAACCAGTACAAAATGCCGATCCGGCAACCAAAGCATTAAAGGCAGTCCCGGATATCCACCGCCAGACCCCAGGTCTAGAATAACATCCTCGGGGGTCGTCATTTGTTCAACGAGGCTAAGGACTGTCAGGGAATCAAAGATATGAAATTTTAGATAATCGAAATCCGTTGTCAAACGGGTGAGATTCAGCCACTGATTCACGCCAACGAGATGGCTGTAGAGCTGTTCCAGGATGTCTTTCTTCTCATCATCGACGGCGAGCTCGATATCCCGCGTGGCAGTCAAAAACCACTGCCATGCTTCGTCCGAAAAATGCAGCCTTGGATATTGCTCCGGAAGAAATGCCTTGGGGTCGTGCTTTTCAGCCGTTGTTGAAAAATGTTTTTGTGATGTATTCATTAGATCGTGTTTCCCTGTAGAGGAGAATGATTAGTAAGGGGGTATTTCGGATTTTTTTCGGTAAAATAATTGACTGCCCATTTGTCTGGAAAGAAAATAATCGGCATGTCGTCACAATCAAAACCAAGACGGACATTGCTGCCGAGGTATGATTTTTTTAGTTCTTCAATATCGGTTTTTTCAGCAAGCCAGCTAACGATACGAAATGGCGCATCTTCGAGTCGGACTTCTGCGTGGTATTCGGTTTCAAGTCGATGTTTTACAACTTCGAACTGTAATTGTCCCACGGCGCCGAGAAGGGCGGTCTTTTGCAAACTATTGTGCAAGTAAAAAATCTGGATAACACCCTCATTTCGCAGCTCTTCCAGTCCATTCTGAAATTGTTTGTATTTCGAAGGCGCACAGTTATGAAGATAGCTGAAAACTTCTGGTGGGAAACGCGGTATTTCGTTGTATTTCAATGCTGGAATTGTGGTAAGTGTATCCCCGATGCGAAAGTTCCCGTGGCTGACAAGTCCCACAATATCGCCCGGATAGGCAATTTCTACCGTTTCGCGGTCCTGTCCAAACATTTTTTGCGGGTAAGAAAGGCGCATAGCGCGCCCACCGCGGGGGTTTATGACTGTCATATCTTTTTTGAATATCCCGGAGCAGACTCGGATAAAGGACATGCTGTCTCGATGATTGGGATCCATATTTGCTTGAATCTTAAAAACGAAAGCGGAAAATTCTTCATCGTGTGGATCGCGAAGTCCGAGGCTGCTTTTGCGTGGCATGGGTGGGATGGCGTGCTGGGTAAAATAATCAAGAAGTAATTTAACGCCGAAGTTGTTAATTCCGCTGCCGAAGAAAACGGGTGTTAATTCCCCATTGCGCAGTTTTTCATCGTCGAAGTTTTCTCCTGCAAGAGACAGCAATTCGATTTGTTCATGCCATTCTTTGTAGGTGGTAGGATGCATTAATTCGGCGATTTTTGGGTCATCGATGCCCGTGACTTCATCGACCGCTCGTGCGCTGCCTTTTTTCTGGTTGGCAAAGAGGTGCAGTCGATTGGAAATGCGGTCATAGACGCCTTTGAAATCGGGGCCATCACCCAGGGGCCATGTTACGGGAAAGCCGCCAATGCCGAGTACATTTTCGAGGTCATCAAGAAGTTCGAGCGGATTCAAGGCCGGGCGATCCATTTTATTCATAAACGTAAAAATTGGAATACCGCGCATTCGGCAGATTTCAAAGAGTTTACGGGTTCGTTCCTCGATGCCTTTGCCGGCATCAATGACCATAATAACGCTATCAACTGCGGTTAGTACGCGGTAGGTGTCTTCCGAAAAATCACGATGTCCCGGGGTGTCAAGAAGATTGATGCAGTAGCCGTTGTATTCAAATTGCAGTACAGTGGAGGAAATTGAGATGCCGCGTTCTCGTTCGATATCCATCCAGTCTGAAGTCGTGTTGCGTTGGTTCTTTTTTGCGCGTACAGCACCGGCTTGCTGAAGTGCGCCGCCGTAAAGCAGTAGTTTTTCTGTTAGTGTTGTTTTGCCGGCATCCGGATGCGAGATAATCGCAAAGGTGCGTCGGCGTTGAATTTGCTTGGAAAAGTCACTCATATAGAAAGGCCTGTGTAGAAAAAAAGTAAAATTTGTAATATACTGCAATTCTTATAAAAAAAGACAGCATAGAGAATTTGAATGGGAACGCTAGAAAAAAGAATCCGTCAGATGATCGGGTGTATCATGTTTGAAATATACGATCCAGAAAATAAGATACGGAAAAAAGGAAAGAAAATATTATTTAGAATTATAATTTTTATGAACGGACGGGAAAAAGGGGGATGCATGGTTCAGGGGATGATCAGTAGTTGACCAATGCGTAATTTATCGGGTGTTGATAATTTGTCAGAATTGGCAGTGAGAATTTTTCGGATATTTGCGGGAGAGCTACTGCCGTAGTATTCTTTTGCAATGTTACCGAGGGTGTCCCCGGCAAGAACTTTATACATTCTCATAGAGTGGTTGTTTTTAACAATGGAAGAAAGGGCTTCTTTTTTTTGTGGTGGGGCGGTGGCGTCCTTTTTTGTCAGGGTGATGTTTTTGCGTAGTGAATGATGTTCTTTTTCTTCGAGCAAGAGTTGTCTGAGAATATAATTCTCTTCATTAATTTGCTGTAGATTTTGTTTTAGAACCTCTTGGCGTTCTTCAAGAAGCTTGATTTTAAAATTTTTATTTGTGTCGATATCGCCATTCCATTTTTCGTTTAAGATTTTCAGGTATTTTTTTTCGGCAATATCCTGCCGTATTTCTGCAGTAAGAACGAAAGGCGTTTTTTCTTTGGAGAGGGCGCAAAATTGCTGGTAATGCCAAATTGCTTTGCCGAGAGTCTCGTCTTGTTTTTCATTAAGGAGCGCTAATTGATAATGCGCCATCATACTGAATTTTGGATTGAACGCGGCTTGTTCAAAGAATCGTTCTGCTTCGGCTGTATTACCGCCTTTTAATTGGGTGAGCCCGCGCTTATATGCTTTCATATTAAACGTTCCCGGATCGGGCGAACATGAATACAAAAGAAGACTTATAAAGAGAAAGGATAAAAGTTGTTTCATAAAAATCAAAAAGTTATTAAGCTTGTAAATAATAAAAAGACACATATTAATATAAATCATATCTAAAAAAAAGTGCTATTATTGGCATGCCTTTTTTGGAACTCGGTAATACTTTGTTTTTTTGATGTGATTTTATTTGCTGCATGGAAGAAAAAAGGAAAAGAATATTTATAAAAAAAGAGGCCTACCCAAAAAAACGGCGCTGCTTTTCCTACCGAATGAAACAAATAGAACTTTTTTGCTGCTGCTAAATGAGGCAAATCTCAGAAAAAATTGGTGTGCTATAATCTCGCCGATTGAATAATGATATTCAATTTCATAAAATTACTGAAAAGGAGGCATGATTATTAAAAGAAAAGTCGTTTGAACAAGACGGAGCTTGATATTCTGGATAAGAATAATTGGAGGATAAACGTTAGGTGACTGAAATTACATGTAGGACTTGGGTTATGAACGAATGGCTTGGAGATTTGGGTTGTGAACATAAGGTTGAAATGAAAGGTAAGGTGGCGAAGATGCTATTTGGAGAAAAAAATAGCATGGCCGAAATGGGTAGAAAAACACCCCTATTATGAAGGGGTTTTTGGAGTTGTCGGAGAAATGCAGGGCTATCTGTCTCTAGGTGCTTTGAAATATGCAGAATGCTTTTTTTAGACTTGCGCGAATGCCGTTGGCGATGAACAAACCATGAGAAAAATCGATGTTAACTATATATTCAGTATATTCAGTGTTTGCTAAATATAGTTGGCGTCAATTTTAGACTTATTTAAAAATTGAATCGATTTGCAATTTTATCGGCACTCGCTAGCAGGACAACAATTAGAGTGATTATCGATTTCTTAAATTCAAGACAGAATATAAATTTGTTGCGATCTTGAGTTCTATTTACGAAATGGGCAAAAGAATTATTTTTTGAGAACTGCCGAATATCTAATCTCTTGCAGAATTCTTTATCTTGGCTCTCAGGCAAAACAAATCTTCTATTCTTACAAACGAAAGCATTCTGGTTTTTAACGGAATATGCTGTTTTACATTAAATAAAATATTTTCTAAGGCTCTTCGAAAACAGCGTTTTCTTATGCTTTCCAAAATGTTTTCCAATGCTCTTCGAAAACAGCATTTTCTTATGCTTTCCAAAATGTTTTATGACTTCTGTGGTTCTTTATGATTTTCAGCCGCGTTGACTTTAAATTTAAGAAATTTAGGCATTGCCATT
>JBAYAV010000088.1:0-9590 GCA_041669565.1 Lentisphaeria bacterium | reverse complement strand
CTTTTGTTCTCCAACTGACTGCGACCATACCAAGTCCACGTATTTTTACAGCCGTGAATTCGACAGGGCACTTCCACATCTTGAATTTTTTTGCTTTCTTCGCGACAGGCATCACAAAGGCCATGCGGAGGCGTATCACCGAATCCGCGAGCATGCGCTTCCAACTGTTGGAAACGATTCCAAGTCCAGTGGCCTGTGCAGCCTGATTTGGAACATGGTACTTCTATATCTTCAAGCTTATTAAATAGCTCAAAGCAGGAATCGCACATTCTGTCACTACGATGACCCGCGGCAATATTAAGCATGGCCTGATCCCCGGATACTTGAATCTTGTTGTGACAGCCCCTAATACGACATTCTACTTCTGTTTCGGGAAAAAGTTCCCCAAGACTACCAAAATTGTTTCTCAAAACAACTCTCTCCTGAATCTAAAAATCGCACCATAAATAGAACAAAAAAAATGAAAACACTCAACAACAAAGAAAAAAATAATCCTAAAATCACCCTAATAATCTGTCGCTGATATACTTTACTGCATTTTTAGCAACATACCACAAACAATAAAGTTTTTTATCCATATTTTCATTTTTTTATTTTCCGCTGTTCTTGCGTGCGGCCGGACATCAAACCACGTTTTGTGCCTTCCAAAAACGTAACAAACTCTTCAACCTCAGGAAACATCTTGACTTTCTGTCGGATCTCTTCAACCGCATTCGGACGGCTCAAGCCTTCAAAGAAAGTAACTCGAATCGCATCTCGAACGGCATCTCGAACTTCTGCTTCCCAATGCGCCCGCCGCAAGCCAATAAGATTTGCACCCTGAATCGCCCCATCCTGAAGCATACAAAACGATGGAACATCCTGACCAATGGCATTGCCACCGCCAATCATTGCTAATCGGCCAATACGGACAAATTGATGGATCATTACACCGGCACTGATAAAGGCGTTATCGAAAACCTCTACACGCCCCGCCAATAGACTGGCATTGGCCACTACAACTCCATTGCCAAGCTGACAATTATGACCAAAATGCGAAAAAGCCATTAATAAACAACCATTGCCGATTTTGGTAATACTGCCTTCTTCGGTTCCGCGATGAATCGTAACATACTCACGAATCGTACACCCCTCGCCGATTTGGGTAAAACTTTTTTCATTATTGTAATGCAAATCCTGCGGTTCACTACCCAGCGCGGCCCCAATATGTATAACGGTGCCTTTGCCAATTGTCGTATATCCAGTAATCATGGCATGAGGACCAATTTTACAATTGTCACCAATTACCGCATTCTTATTAATGACCGCAAAGGGACCAATTTCAACATTTTCACCAATTTGCGCACCCTCGGCAATGGCCGCACGTTTATCAATCTTACAAGACATTTAAGTGCTTTCCTTTTTTATTTCAAAACAACACGTTTGCGGGATTTTTTCCCCGCTCGCAAATTTAATTCATTTTCGCAAAAGCAGGACAACTCAACTTGAAAGCGCGGATCGGTAACCCGTTCATCATTCAAATAGCATCCGCCACCCGTGACTAACCGGCGCGCATCGCCATTAGAGTTGCATAACCCGGCCTTCACCAACAAGCTTAAAACACCCATTCCGGTTCCAAATTCTTCTTTCGTGACAGCCACAGACGGAATCGCCACAGTCTTTTTACCAACTGCGATCTCTCGAATACCGCTACTCGTTTTTATCCTACCTTCGGGATCGGCAAAACCAAATTCGCCGCCCGCGGACAAATACGCCTTTGTAGCCTCTTCTTGCCCATGCGCCAATGCCGTCGCTTCATAAGCAAGGATTTCTTTTGCGCGATTAATCTGCGGTGCCTGCAGACTGCTGAGATAACGAACTTCATCCATCGGCAGACAGGTAAATAAAGACAACAAGCGCTCTACATCAGAATCTTCCACATTCCGCCAAAATTGATAATAATCAAAAATCGAAGTCCGATTTTCATCCAGCCAAATCGCGCCGCCCGCCGTCTTGCCAAATTTGGTACCGTCGCCTTTCAGCAATAACGGAAATGTCACACCATGAACTTCCGCGCCATTCAGACGTCGCGTCAAATCCGCCCCAGCCACGATATTTCCCCATTGATCCTGACCGCCAAATTCAAATTCACAGCCATATTTTTGATTCAACACCGAAAAATCATACGCCTGCAGAAGCGGATAGCTAAATTCAAGAAAAGACAACCCCGTCTCCATCCGCATCTTTACGGATTCTGCAGTGAGCATTTTATTCACACTGAACAGACTGCCGATATCCCGTAAAAAATCAATGAATTTCAAACCGCGCAGCCATTCAGCATTATTCACCATAATGGCATTGCCTTCCGAAAAATCTAGAAAGCGACCGAGCTGTTCCTGTAAACAGGAGACATTCTTGTCGATCCGATCAACCGTCATAATCGGCCGAGCTTCGGTCTTGCCCGAAGGATCTCCGATCATCGCAGTCCCGCCGCCGACCAGCGCCAACGGCCGGTGACCGCAGTGCTGCAGCCACCGCATTGCCATCACCGGCAACAGATGACCGATATGAAGGCTGTTTCCAGTAGGGTCAAACCCGACATAAAAAGAGACTTTTTTTTCATCAAGCTCTTTCTTGACTTTTTTTTCGTCGGTCACCTGGTAGATAAAACCGCGCTCTTTTAAAATATTCCACACATTCTGCATTTATTTTACCCTTCATGAAACAAGAAAGCAAAAAAAAACGCAACCGGCAATTCTGCCAGGCTGCGTTTTGATATTTTTCCTCTTTGGAGAGAATTCTTAACCCGGAATTATGATCATAATAGAATTAGGAAACACTCCGAGGATACAAACTCAACATTATCCAAGAGCAATATTCGTAACTTTAAGACGGGTCTGTTCCTGGCGATGACCATTTTTTACCCGGCTGCGTTTACGGCGTTTCATTTTGAAAACAATTAATTTCGGTCCGCGGAAATGCTCTAGAATTTCAACTGAAACTTTTGCGCCGGCAACAGCAGGATCACCCATGGTAGTTTTTCCTTCATCACTAATCATTAACACATTATCAATATCAATGACGGAACCGACTTCGCCTTCCATGCGGTCAACTTCAAATTCTGTACCAGCTTCAACTTTAAACTGCTTACCACTGGTTTTAATTATTGCATACATTCTATTTTCTCTCCATAAAAACGATCTTGAGCACTCTACTGAACGAATTCATTTTCAGCTGACTGAAAAGAAGAAACTCACCACTTAATAAAAAAGACTTTCCATAATTTAACACATAACAAATTTTTCGCAATACAAATCTATATTTTTTCTTCATTTATCTTTGCGAAAAAGATATTCTGTAAATTATCCACGGCAAAAAAAAAGCCGCTCCACGGCGACTTATCAATACAACTTAAAGTTGGAGCGGGCGAACGGATTCGAACCGTCGACAGCCACCTTGGCAAGGTGGTGCTCTACCAACTGAGCTACGCCCGCATTTTCGATAAAAACTCTTAAAATGGAGCGGGCGAACGGATTCGAACCGTCGACAGCCACCTTGGCAAGGTGGTGCTCTACCAACTGAGCTACGCCCGCATTATCGAAGAACGACCCTTAAAATGGAGCGGGCGAACGGATTCGAACCGTCGACAGCCACCTTGGCAAGGTGGTGCTCTACCAACTGAGCTACGCCCGCATTTACAGGATTGGGTTATAAGATAGTAGTTCTTTTTCTTTTTTCAAATCACGAAACAAAAAAAATGCTGTTTTTGGCACCCTTTTACTTCTCCCTAAAAAAAGGCATGCTATTCTCTAAAAATCGACGAAGAGCAGTTCCTGTAAAACGCCCTTCCAACACCCTATACTTTCACCACGGTGTTTACCACAAAAGCCATTCAGCTTTTTCCAATTTCCATATTCAATAAATCTTTTAGACCTTCTTCCGGCGAGACCACCATCTCATAACCAAAGTCCCGCTTTGCCGCCGTGATATCAAAAGAATGCGAATTGGCCAGTTGATTCACAATAAAACGCGTTAAATAAGGCTTGCCGGTAATGCAAAACAACCCAAATATCTTTTCGAAAAAAGATGCCGCAATCAAAGCACTCTTTAACGAAACCGGTTTTTTCCAAATTTTAGCCTTGCCCATCCGTGCCAAAGCATCCCGAATCCATGGCCACAGCAAAACCGGCGGGGTATCTCCAATAAAATAAGGCTGGCCCGCACAACGCTTTTCACCGCACAACTCAAGTGCCGCCAAAACATGCGCCCAGGCAGCATTTTCTACATGCGTAATCGTAACTTCGTTCTTACCATCTCCAATCTGCCGCAAATGCTTCTTCACTGCAACATGATATAAATTTGGCAAAATATGCGGATCATCATGACCCCACATCAAATGCGGACGCAACGCACACGTATACAAATGATGCACATTGCCCTTGCCAATTTCAGGCCGATCTTCTTCTGGAGTATTGGGAACCGTCTCCCAACAATTCGCTTCCAGAACCATCTGTTCCGCATCCTTTTTAGTCGCAGGATAATCCGCAAGATACGTCTTTGAATAGGGCAGCTGTTCATTGCCGTTGATAATATTTTCACAGCCGATAACCACACTCGGCGAACTCGTATAAATCAGCCGCGGGCATTTGTTTTCCAAGCACGCGCGAATGACCTGCGCCGTCCCCTTGACATTTATCCGATAGATCGTAGCACGCTTTCCCCACATATCGCTAATTGAAGCAGTATGAAAAACGGTCTGAATTCCCTTGCAGGCACGAATAGCCACACCATCTTCAGTGATATCGCCGACCATGCAATCCACGCCCATCGCGTTTAATTCTGGATATTGATGACGTCCCAGAACACGCACAGGAACATCAAATTCCCGCAGCATGCAAACCAAGTGACGCCCCAGGAAACCGCCGCCGCCAATCACGAGACATTGTCCCAACTGCGCGGCTTTTTCAGCTGTTAATTCACTTTTTTTCATAAAATAGTTTATTTCTAATAAGTTGATTTTAAATCAAGAATCAGTTTTTTCTTTTTGGCGTTCCACCACCAGGGATGTCCCGCTTATTTTTTTTACGATCACCGCAGCTCCTCGCGGAATAAATTCTCCATCTGAGACCACATCGTAGCTTTTATGCTCTACAACAACAACACCGGCCGGCCGTAACAGCGTTTTTGTTCGGCCCATTTTTCCAACAAGTTGTTCTAAAGCAGTTTCTTTTTCTTTCCCGAAACCATCACCGGAATCAAGATGATCCTGTAAAATAATAGCCCGGTAAAGGGATGTTTTCGGTAAGATCTTATTTAACAGCCAAAGTCCAAAAACAAAGATAAAGAGTGTTGTTCCAAAAGACCATACGATATCTGAAAAATATTGATCCATGCCCAAAGACGGCAACCCCGGCAATGAATTCATCTTCGGCAACTGCGGAACAACCGCCATTCCGCCACCAATTACAATACAAACAAAACCAGAAATTCCAGCAATACCAAACCCCGGGATGACAAAAATCTCAAGCGCCAGCAAAATAATTCCGATACCAATCAGTATAACTTCTTCCCATCCCGCCAAACCCGCAACCGAATAACCGAAAAAATAAAGAGCAAGTAGCGCAATTCCAGAAAAACCAAAGATGCCAAATCCTGGGATCTTAAATTCAATCCAAAGAGCTAAAATCGCCAATGCCAGCAAGAACGGCCCCAATGATGTAATCCACCGCGCAAATTTATCCGCCTGTTCTTCCTTAAAAGAAACAACCGCAGCATCCCCAAACCCCACGGTGTTCAGCATCGCCGTCAACCCCGATACCATCGCCGTCGCTAAAATCGGCTTCGTCTCGCCATCGGGAATCGCTATGGCCTCCCGCGCCGTTAAATTCAAAATTTTCCCCTTCGGACACTGAAAAGTATCGCCGTAATCAAGATCCGGATGATTGGGGTCTACCATGGCAATTGCGACTTCTTTTCGATAACCATTTTCTTCGGCAAGACTGCGTACCATCCCGCGCACCGCAGACATCATTTTTTCTTTTACATCTGCCGGCAAAGCCTCGATTCCGCCACTCAAAGGTGAAATTGCGATCGGCATAGCACTGCCAATTGTGGCATTTTCAGCCATATAAATGCCATCGGTCGACATACTAATCATCGCTCCCGCACTGAGCGCATCTGGGTTTACAAACGCATATACCGGGCAGCCTTTTTTCCGCACAGAGCGAATCCATTGAATAATTTCGCGTGTTTCACGAAGAGCTCCGCCGGGGGTATTCATTTCCAAAATGATAGCCGCGGGCTGAAGGGTTTCCGCTTCCCGAAAAGCACGCCGAAAAACAAACAGCATGCTTTTGTTAATTGCACCTTTAATCGGCAAAACAAAAACGGTACGGCTTTTTTGCGACGAGACAGTTCCCCGATTTACCGAAGACTTCTGCGCAAAAGCGGTCCCCAAAAAAACAATATTCATCCAAAAAACAAAAGAAAATAAGGCTACTTTTTGCATAGTTTTTCACACTGCTTTCCAATCCATCTTCGCATTCTTTTGATACCGCGACGATAAATATAATGCCGATACCAATCGCCAGCACGCATGTACCATGCCGGCTTTTTCAGTTTCGGAAATTTATCCGGATAGTAGTAAAGCCCCATTTTCTGAACCGCGATATCGTCCGCCGCTTCCAAAACATGAAACACCCACGCATGAAAAAAATACCAAAAGCTCTTTTGCGGGCGCTCCATTCCAGTCGTCCAATCCACAATCCGAAAATGCCAATGAGAATCCACCATCACATTGGCCTTACGAAGATCGCCATGAACAATACCATTTTCATGCAACAAATCGACATAATCTTTTATTTGATAGAACAGCTCCACCGGGGGATATGTTCCCGCCGTATAATGCTTCGTCGAATATAAGCGCTTATAGCCGCTCAAAAATTCCTGCACCATAATGCCCGAAGATGGCATTGCCAAACATTTTGCCGAATGCCCCGGCACCTTCTCCTGCACCGCTTTCATCATCATTGTTTCACGCTGAAGCATCCCATTCCAAAAAAATTTCTTAATTAAAAAGGGGTGTCCGTAAATGGTTTTCAACAGGACTTTTACGCCATGGTCTAATTCATACAAATATACATCACAATTGCCCCATGACGTCGCTGCTCTTATAATTTCCAATCGTTTTTGATCCAGCGAATTCAGATTTTCATCCGCGGCCAGCGTGGCATAAATATTTTCTGATTCTGGATTACTTTTTTCATTCATACAACAAATCCTATTCGTCAAGCAAAGCCAAACGCTCTTCGCATGTTTTTGTTAAGTCTTCCAATGCGGAGGCTGCCTCTTCCCAACGCCAGGCCAAATCATCTAGCTCTTTTTTTATTTCAGCCAAACGAATATTGCCAGCTGCAAAATCCGTTCCCGGCTTTGCATTGCCGAGAACTTCATAGAGTTCTTTTTGCTCTTTCTCTAAAACAGAAATGCGCGCTTCTGTTGCCTGTACCTTCTTATCATACGGTCGTTTCAACTTGCCAATTTCAGTACGAATCTGCACTTCATCACGCTTGCGCTGTTTTCGTTCTTGGTACGTTTCCGATGCTTGCGCTTTTTCAGCTTTCTTTCCTATAACAGTACCCGCAGACATGCTTTTTACCTTACCATCTAAAATCGCAGCACTCTCGGCATTCTCCGCAGTCAACTTCTGACGAAAATAATCATAATTGCCATAATAACGCGTAAGTTTCCCCGGCGTCATATAAAAAATAGTCGTTGCAACAGCTTTCACAAAATCGACATCGTGGCTAACGAGCATCAGAGTGCCTTTGTAACTTTGCAAAGCCACCTCGAGCGCTTCGCGCGTATACACATCCAAATGCGTCGTTGGCTCATCCAAAAGCAAAAAATTCAATGGCTGCAACAACAGCCGCACTAATCCGAGACGCACTTTTTCACCACCACTCAAGACCTGCACGTGCTTATCAATCGCCTCTCCATGAAAACCAAATCCGCCTAACAGACTTCGAATATTGGCCTCTGATTTATCAACGGCCTGAGAACGCGCCGTATCATACACCGTCATCTCCGGATCCATCGTTTCCGAAAAATCCTGAGACTGATAGCCCATTTTCACGGAATGACCAACGACCAATTTACCAGAGTTTAACTCCAAGTGTCCCGCAATCAAACGGAGCAAGGTCGTTTTACCCATACCATTCAACCCCACAAAGACCGCGCGTTCTCCGCGTTCCAAACGCAAATCGAGGTGTTTAAAAACGTCCTTTTTACCATCATACGAATAACAGGCATTCTCCAACCGGAAGATTTCATCCCCAGAACGCGGCGGATCCGGCAGGACAATTTTCGGGCCCTTCATCGTAATATTCGGAATCTCGATATCCTCCAACCGATCCAGCATCTTCTGTTTGCTTTGGGCCTGTGCAGCCTTGGTGGCTTTTCCCTTAAAACGGTTAATAAAACGCTGCAGCTGCTCTTTTTTATGATCCACATTGCGTTTCTGCGCCACCAGCTGGTCATAACGCGCCTGACGACCCGTCATATATTTCGCATAATTTCCAGGATAACGAGTCACATACCCACCCATAACTTCAATTGTGATCTTTGTTAAAGAATTCAGCATGTACCGATCATGGGAAACAAGAACCAGCGTTCCGGCAAAACCATTCAAATAATCTTTTAACCACTCGACCGCCGGCACATCTAAATAATTTGTCGGCTCATCCAATAATAATATATCCGGCTTTGACGACAATATCCGCGCCAATTCGGCTCGAATCTGCCAGCCACCGCTGAATGTCTTGAACGGATTTCCGAAGTGTTCTACTTCAAAGCCCAGACCGCTCAGAATCGTCTCAGCGCGATTCTTTAATTCATACCCGCCAAAATGCTCAAATTCCGTCTGAAGATTTCCGAGACGCTTTAACAATCGTTCCTGTTCTTCACTGCTGCAATCCTGCAAGGCGTGCTCCACTTTATGCAGTTCCGCCTGGATCGTCTTTAATTCTGGAACAGCATTTTCCGTATAATCCAATAACGTCGTATCCTCAGAATAGGCATGCAACTGCTGACGAACATACCCCAAACGCTGATTCGGGCCATACGAACAATCACCCTTATCCGGCGTCACGGTTCCCGCAAGCATTTCAAATAGTGTACTTTTTCCAGCGCCATTCGGACCGACAAAGCCGACCCTCTCCCCATCGTGTATCGCAAAATTTGCAGAAATAATAACACGCTGCGTTCCAAAAGCTTTTTCAACATTTACAAATTGTATCATAATCCAATTTTTTATATTTTTTTTTGACTCTAAAAAAAGACTGACACAATGCCATCATCTTTTTGCCATACGCCGTACAAAATGTTATTGATTTTTCTATACCTTAATAAGGACAAGACAAAACAGCGTAATACATCCCGCATACTATACACAAGAAACAGCGCACTTTCAACACAACGACACCAATTATGAGCCTTGCGTAATCAAATTTATCATTTTTAATCTGTCCTTTCTTCCAATTGCATTCTCAGAATTTTGGCATAGATTATCTATTGGCCGTTCCTGTCCAGCTTTTCCACAACTTTATATATTT
>JBAYAV010000087.1:0-9600 GCA_041669565.1 Lentisphaeria bacterium | reverse complement strand
TTTTTTGGTTGGCGTGTTTGATCTGTTTTTGAAAAGCTAAAAATTTTTATGGCGGAATCGTCCATCGATCATTTCAAGATATCTTTTTTGTTCTTTTGTATGGATTTAGGAATATATATAATAAAAGCTGTATTATAAAAAATAGAAATAAGGAAAAGTATGATGCTAAATAAGAATGTAGAATGGCGCGAAAATTTATGCGTGGAGCATAATCCGGGGTCGTGTGTTTTTGTAATTTTTGGTGCTTCGGGTGATCTTGCAAAACGAAAATTATTTCCATCTCTTTTTGCGTTGTATATGCGTGATTTGCTGGGAAAAAGAACGCGTATTATCGGCTGTGCGCGGCATGCGTATTCCGATGATGGCTTTCGAAAATACCTCTTGGATGCATTTCCAAATGCGGAACAGAAAAAGGTTGAGGATTTTTTGCAGTTGGTCTTTTATCAGGTTGTTGATTATTCCAAATCGGAAACCTATCAGGCGTTGACCGAACGGATCCCCGAATTCACAAAAGTGGATGGAAAAAATTTGCCCTGTTTATTTTATTTGGCAGTACCATCTCTTCTTTATATAAATATTGTTCAGCATTTGACGGAGCATGGTTTGTTGCAGGAGGATAAAGGTGCCCCAAAGAGTTGGCGTCATATTGTGTTTGAGAAGCCGTTTGGCCATGATCTGAAAAGCGCGATAGAGCTTGAAGAGTCGTTGGGCCAATATATCAAAGAAAGTCAGATCTATCGTATTGATCATTATCTTGGCAAAGAGACGGTCCAGAATATTTTTTTGCTACGTTTTGCCAATTTGATTTTTGAGCCGATTTGGAATTCTCAATATATTGATAATGTACAAATTACGGTTGCGGAAACGCTTGGTGTAGAAAAGCGGGCGGGGTATTTTGATCAGTCGGGGTTACTTCGCGATATGTTTCAGAATCATATGCTGGAAATGCTGTCATTAGTGGCGATGGAATGCCCATCCGTCTTTTCAGCGGATGAAGTGCGCGATGAAAAATTAAAGCTTATCCGTTCCATTCGGCCGCTTGTTTTTACGGGCAGTTGCTGCAATACTGTGCGGGGGCAGTATGAGGGCTATTTATCGGAGCCCGAAATACCGGCGGATTCTCAAACGGAGACTTTTGTAGCACTCAAGATGTTTGTTGATAATTGGCGCTGGCATGGCGTGCCCTTTTATTTGCGGGCGGGTAAGAAAATGGCCGAGCGCAAGAGTGAAATTGTGATTACATTCAAGCCTGTGCCGTATTCTATTTTTCCGCAAATATCGGCGGAAAATCTGCAGCGTGATATTTTACGTCTGCGGGTTCAGCCAGAGGAGGGCATGGGGCTTACGATTCAAGCAAAAAAGGCCGGTCCGAAATTATGTATGGGCGCCTTAACGCTGAATTATGATTATGAAAAAAGCAATGAAATACCGCTGGATGCATATGCGCGGCTTTTACTGGATTGTCGTATTGGTGATCAGACGCTTTTTATTCGCAATGATATTATTCGCGCTTCCTGGGAGCTCTATCAGCCACTTCTTGATTTTTGGAAAAATAATACAACATCAAAGTGTCCGCTGAATTCTTATGTTCCCGGAAGTACGGGGCCGGATGCGGCCTCTCAATTGCTACGTCGCGATCAGAAGTCGTGGCTGTAACGGCTGCCTCTTTCGCATGAAACGCATGTTACGGCTGAAAAGTCTAAAAAGAGTGATCCTTTTTAGACTTTTCTGAAAAGGGAAGGAACCGTATTTTGATTCTTTTCGGCCCGTTTATTTTTTTAAGTAGACCGTTTGGCTTGGGAAAGCGAAATCCAGTTTGGCGGCGTTAAAGCGTTTAAGAATTTCGAGGTTTATTTTTTGCATTTCGCCTTTCATTTCAAAGTAATCGGCTGTTTGGATCCAAAGCATAACATTGATATTTAAGGACCAGTTTTCCATGGAAGAAAAGAAGATCCTTGGCGGTAGTTTTTCCATGTCAAAGAGGGGCCGATTATCAAGAATTTCATGAAGGATATCAATCGCTTCCTGTATTTGTATTGCGGTCATGGAATAGGTTAAGCCAATATCAAACACCTGCTTAAAATTAGGGCGTTTGGAAATGTTGTGAATATTAATTTCGGAAAGGCTTTTGTTTGGGATATACCATATTGTGCCATCTAGAGAGCGTAATATAGTGCTGCGGAAACCGACATCAACCACCACGCCGATTTTATCGCCTGCTTCAATGAGTTCACCAACATGGAACGGCTTGTCCAAAATGAGTGAAATTGCGCCAAAAATATTTGCAATGGTGTTTTGAGCTGCAAAGGCTACTGCTAAACTGAGAACTCCCGCGCCGGCAAGGATTGCATTGACATTTAACCCGAATACATTTTGGGCTATAAAAATGATCCCCGTACACCAAATGACGGTTTTGATCAGACGCCGAAGCATATAATTCAGCAGGTCATTCAAATATTCATTTTTGTCATTTGATTTTTTCTTGATGATTTCGCTGATGCTGTCACACAAAATGGCCAGTCCCCATGTGACAACAATGCTGATACAGGCAAGATAAATTCGGATGCTTATTTTAGTTAAAATTGGTATATGGAGCGCGAGAATGCCCAATAAAAGTCCCGTTATGCTAATGGCGATGGAACTGGAACGCCTTAATTTTATCAGGTAAGATTTGGGACAATTTTTGAAATTTTTCTTGAAGATTATTTGTAAAAAAGAATTTGTAATGCGAGGAACCAAGAATGTTAACAAAAAGGTCGCAAGAAAAATAAGGCACATCCAAAAGATATTAATGCGATGTGCATAAAGAGAATCCCAAAAGCTGTGCATGGCATCGGACATGGGCTGCAGAAAAGCTCTAAGCGTAGAAATGCATTCAAGAGATGCCATATTCATGTTTGTTGCAAGATGAAGCATTCATTGCCTCCCAGAGAAAAAAAGTGTATGGCGATAAAATTCAATTTTTTATTCGGATCTTAACGCAAATTGATTGACAAGCTGAATCTTCATTGTGAAGCACGATGACGGAAGCCGGTGAACCGAAAGAGTAGCCGGTGATTGTCAAGGATTGGAACACGCGTGCTCCAAATCCTCAATCTTATGCGCGGCTTTACAGCCTACATCGAAAACGACGTTTCCGATGCTGACATATTTTGTCTATAGTCCTGCTAAATGCTGGTTGTTTTCCCAGTTCGGATTTTTGCGGGAAATATCAACGGTATAAGGCGGATTATAAAGCGGTAGATTTTGATGTTTCAGTACTTGAAAACGCAGCGCATTTACAATCCATCGCTCAATTTTCAATACGAGCATTTTATGACGAAGACGACCCTGCATATCACGATTTAAAATATTGGGCAGCGTATTGGTTGTAATAATGTCATCGATGATGCAGTTATTTAAATTTTCTTTCACTTCCTGGGAAGAATAAAAGTGCGTGACAAAAAAGATGATGCGCGCGGCACCGGCTTTTTTAAGGTGACGGCAGCATTCCAATATTGTGCCGCCTGTTCGTACCATGTCGTCAAAAACGATAACGACGCGACCCGGTAGATCTTCCAGTTTTGTCGGACTTTCTTTGTAAAGGACGATTTCAACGTTGCGTTCGCCGGTGCGCTCTTTATCCATAAGCAATAGCGATGGATGACTTTTTAACAGAAGTTCTTCGGATTCTTGACAAAGATGTTCAAAAACATGTTTGGCAAAGGGTGCGGCACCTTTGTCTGGTGCACAAATAATAAGCCCTTTGCGTTCATTAACACCAACATTCATATGATTGGCAAGGTAGTTGGCATAAATATTGGCTGGTGATAAGTTATAAAATTGCCCGTTGAAAAGGCGGGAAAAGACTTCCTGAACCGAAACAGAATGATTATGTACTGTCATGACGGCGTCTACGCCACTTGTCTTTAAGAGCTGACAGTAAAGCAAAGCGGAAAAGGGCTGCCCGTCAAATTTTTTGTAATCGGTTGCATTGCGTAGAAAGGCGACCTTGCCCAGTTCTGGTCTCGGGCCTCGATCCTGGGCGCTGTAAAACAAGTCTGGTTCAACTAAAATAACTTTGACTGCGCCATTTTCTTTTGCGGCTCGGGCGACCATAAAGGTCCGCATTGCGCGGGCATTTCGGCTTAATTCGCCGGAGCATGAGGATACAAGGACGACTGTTTTACCATCTAAAGTATGGCCAATATGTTCATTTCCTTTGTCTTCTGCTATAAATCTCGGGCAGAATTCAGAATTAGCAAAAGTTTTGTAGGAGAGCAAATCAGATATCTCTGATTCCTGATTCATATAATGTGCTATATCTATTGCCAATGGGTCGTCGGACACTGCGCCGACAACAATAATATCACCAGTCATGGTTACCATTCCTTAGAGTTGTTTGGGAAGTAGTGATGGAGAAGCTGAGTTACATCCACACGGTTAAACATCTTAATATATTTCGTAAATAGCAACTGTCCCAATGAAAAGGTAAACTTATCTTAATTTTTGGGAATTCTCTATGAAATATTAATGGCAAATGATTTTTTTTCTTTTTCTATGTTAAATTTTTTTCCTTTTCTTTGTTTTATTTATGATTTTTAGTGGTTTTTATTTTGTGATTTGTATCTTTTGTTTTCGAGAATATATTTTTTAGAAAGCGGAAAGATTTTAGATCTATTTTATGGAGAAAAAGGATGAGTGAATCTCAAAAAATAATCAATGGTGATGGTGTTGTTGTTTTGGAAAACGAGTCTCGTTTTTCGATTTTATTTCCCGGAATGAATTTGCAGAATTGTTTTTCGGAATTGATATGGAATCAAACGGAGAGGGTTCCATTGAATTGGGAGTTGAAAGAATGCAGTGCGCATAAAATTTGTCTGGCTTGTGACAATTCTCTTGGCTTTTGGAAGATGTGTTTTGAGCCTGCTATAAATGCCAGCGGAATAAGGGGGTTCTCTCTAAAAGCTTCCGCTAAATTGACGAGGCCCTGTCGTGAATTTCAGTTTGTGCCATTGGCAGTGCGCGATGTTGAGCTTAGCCATTTGCTGTTACAGGGAATTGCAATGGGGCAAACCACGTCTTTAAAATTTCCTATCCCGAAAAAAAGAACGGCGGGGGGATCTTATATTGCAATGCTGAGCCGAAAAAAAACGCATCTTCAGCTTTCGGTTCCGTTGCAGGAAAAGGTGCCGGTAGAATTTTTGGCAGAGTGCGATGAAAATCGACTCGCGCTGCTAAAAGTTGTGTTTCATTCTATCTATTGGGATCAAACAGAGATCGATTTTGATGCGATTCAAATTTTTGCGGATCGGGATCCTTTCCAAATGATGGTGGATTGGGCGGATGAAAACAAAGGCGTCCCTAAAGATTTTTCGGAGCCTTTTGAGCCCGGATGGAATAGCTGGGATTATTACCGGTGGACAATTACCGAAGATGAGGTCTTGAAAAATGCTGAATTTATTGCGAAAGACCCCGTGCTGTCAAAATATGTAAAACGCATTATTGTGGATGACGGCTGGCAGTACTGTTACGGAGAATGGACGGCAAATCCGCTGTTTCCGAATGGCATGGCATATCTTGCCAAAGAGTTGAAGAAAATGGGATTTAAGCCTGGATTGTGGATTGCTCCTACGATTGTGGAACCGCATTGCCGGATTGCCCAGACAGAACGCGACATGCTGGCGCTGAGCGAAGGCGATCAGCCTTGTCTTAGCTACGAGTGTATGGGGCGTCATGGCTTTTTGTTGGATCCAACTGTTCCAAAAGTCCAAAAACATCTCTATGATTTGTTTGATCATTATGCCTCGATCGGGTATGAATATTTTAAGCTCGATTTTATGGGGCAGACTTTTAATGCGCGAAAATTTCATGATCGGAGTGTCTCCCGCAGTGAAATTGCGGAGCTGATTGTGAAGCCGATTGAAGAGGCCGTGCGCGGTCGGGCAAAAATTCTGGGCTGTAATTATCGTTTTAATGGCGGAAACCGTTATGTGGATGCGGTCCGTGTGGGAAACGATATCCATTCGAAGTGGGATAATATTCGCAGTAATGTCTTGTCGACCGCGGGGCGGTTTTTTAGTAATAAGCGGTGGTGGATTAATGATCCGGATTTTGCGCTTTGTCGTTCTTTTGGAACCGCCAATGACCCGGATTTAACGACATTGCGGTGCAATTGGATTAGTGTAAAAGCCGAAGATTCCTATAAGCCTTTTTCGGATATGCAACTGGTGGACATTCATAAGCCGCAGGCTGAAATACTATTAAGCATTGTTTTGATGTCCGCCGGCGCGGTAAATTTATCGGATAATATGCTGCGCTTAAATGATGCGGGCGTGGATTTGGCGCGGCGTGTCGTATCCGCGGAATCCGGTGAAACGGGTGTGCCGCTGGATCTTTTTGAAAGTGAACTGCCCGGTAACTGGCTGCAAAAGGTTGGAAATCAATACCGTGTGTTATTGATAAACTGGACCGATGAGGTGCAAGAAAAAAGCTTTGATTTTTCGGAGCACAATATTTGCGCGGTTCGTGCTATCAATTTTTGGAATGATGATTCTGTTGCTATTGATCATCATTGTCTTAGGGTGGAATTGCAACCCCGTAGCTGTCTTTTGGCGGTGGTTTCTCCTCAAAAAAATATCTGAAAAGGACGTGCGAGGAAGTCTTGCTCGCTTGACTAGGTTGTTGTTTGGACAAGATTGTGTAAAGGTTATAAGGCAACCCCGGTTTAAAAAAGACAAAAAAAGAACAGGCATCTTTATCGATTGCCTGTTCTTTTTTTGTCTCAAACTGTTTTCAGTTTTTTTAAAGTATAGCACGAAGGGACTATTTACAGCGAGATCCCCTTTAGTTTTTTGAAGAGTGAAACGGCGAAAGAGTCTGTCATTCCGGCCATATAATCCAGAATATAGAGAAGCCTGAGGTAGGTGCTGTTTTGCCATTTCGGATCATCGACAGGGGCGTAGGAAGCCGGTAGAACTTTAATCATGCGTTTGGCACGATAAGAAGCCGGTTTGCGGGTTGTTTTTTCAAGGGCAATTTCATTTACCGCGGGAACTAATGCGTCTAGCATGCCGGATAAAAGTTCGAAGCCCGCGGCAATAATGGTTGCAATCTTAGGTGACTGATAGATATCGTTAATACTGCGCGTTGTGATTTTTTGCAGGATGTGTCTTGCTGGAATACAATCAATAAGCGCTTTTTCCATTTTTCCCTCTAAAATCAGCGTTTGTTTTTCGGTAAAGACTTTTACGACTTGCTGAACGAGCTCGCCAATAACCTGCGCCCGCAAAAATTCGGTTTTTTGTGTTTTTGACTGGATTTTGTCGACGTCTTCTTTTGTTTTGGGGGAATTGCCCAGTATTTCAAGAAAGTATCGCTCGAGTTCTTCGTAAGCAATAAGATGAACCATTTGAGCATCCTCAAAATCAACAATGCGGTACGAAATATCGTCGGCAGCTTCCACAAGAAAAGCCAGCGGATGGCGACAATAGCTGTCCTCTGCAATTTTTAACAGGCCGGTTTCTTCTGCGACTTCATGAAATAATTCTTTGTCTGTTTGAAAAAAGTTGTATTTTTTTCCGGCGACTCCGGGTGCTTTTTCGGTGACTAGAGATGCGCAGGGGTATTTTGCAAAAGAGGCCAGGGTAGCGCAGGTTAATTGCATCCCGCCGATATGATTGGGCATTTCGAGAACACTCATGACCCGGAAGCCGTGGGCATTGCCCTCGTATCGTTCGATGTCGGAAATTTCGGCGGGGCTCATTTGATCATGCAGGGCTTTCCCGATTGGTGATGTTAGAAACCAGTCTCGGATAGATTCTTCGCCGCCGTGTCCGAGAGGAGGATTGCCGATGTCATGACCCAAGGCCGCCGCCGCAACGATGGTGCCGATATTACCGGGGTCGATGCCCGCGGTATCAAAATGTTTGCAGATAAAAACGCCGGCGCTTGTTCCCATGGAACGGGCAATCGAAGAGACTTCGAGACTGTGGGTAAGACGCGTGCGTACATAGTCAGTCTCCGCAAGAGGAAAAACCTGCGTTTTATCCTGCATGCGACGAAAGGATGAAGAGAAAATGATACGGTCAAAATCGCGCTGAAATGCGGTGCGCGCGGGGTCCATTTCTTTGGGAGTGTCTTTTTGGCCAAGACGGTGGTAAGAAAGCAGTTTCTTCCAGTTCATCAGAGTAGTCAATGTAAAACGTCCTTTCAAATAAAAAAATAAAGTTCTAAGCTGTTTATTATAATGTAATGTCTCTTGTCTTTTTAAGAAGAATTTGCCTAAAAGAATCGTTGCTTTTTTGCTTTGTCGGATAAAACTTTCGGAAGCTGTCATGGATAAAAAAACGCGCAGTGATAAAGGATATGTGGCCTTGTTTTGGCGGATTGAGGTTTGGCTTGTCTAAAAATCATTTGTTCTGTGCTTTTGCGTAGATCTGTTGAAGGGATAAAAAGAAAAAGCCGGAAAACAGTTTGAAGAGTAAGCTTCGTCCTATTTTTCGGCTTTGTTACTTGGAATAGAGAAATGGTTGTTTTAGCGTTTTACGCGGGCGTTGCCAGCCCAGATGCTCCAAACTTGGTCTTCATCGGCAGGTTGACCGTAGTCGGTTAAATGCGTGGTGGCTAATGCGCCGGTTGCCCAGCCAAATTGGACCCATTTTTCGGGTTCCCAGCCTTTCAGAATCGCATAGAGAAAACCGCCGACAAAGCCGTCGCCGCCGCCAATACGATCTAAAACTGTGATTTGACGCGGTTCAACAACCTGCCATTCACCATCAATATTGGTGATAGCGCCCCAAAGATGGCTGTTCGTATTAACAACCTGACGAAGTGTTGTTCCAAATGCGGTAGCGTTTGGATAGGCCGCTTTGACGCGATTGACCATTTCTTTGAAATTGGCAATCTTTTCGGAAATTTCGGAACCGCCGGCTTCGGGGCCTTTGATGTTCAGGCACAGCTGAAAGTCTTCTTCATTGCCGATTAATACATCAGATAGGCTTGCAATTTCAGCAAAAATCTCGGAGAGCTCTTGCTCGCGGCCTTTCCAAAAGGATGCGCGATAATTTAAGTCAAAGGAAATTTTGGTTCCGTATTTCTTTGCAGCACGAGCAATTTCCAAGCAGAACTTGCTTGTCTTGGGAGACAACGCCGCAACAAGACCAGACATGTGGACAATTTGAACGCCCTCTTTGCCAAAAATACGATCTAAATCAAAAAATTTGACATCCAGCTCGCGGGCAACTTCGCCGGCGCGATCATTCTGAACACGCGGCCCGCGACTGCCGTAGCCACTATCCGCTAAATTAAACTGATGACGAAATCCCCACGGGTTGTCCTGCTCAAATTCAGGCCCCTCGTAGTCCATATGACGCCCCGCTAAATTGTCTTTGATCATGCGGGCAATCGGGCTGTCTTTGACAAACGCCGTTAAAACTTTGACTGGCAACCCTAAAAAAGAGGGGACGCTCGCAACATTTGTCTCGGCACTGGTGACCTGCATTTGAAAATGAGTGCTACAGTGAAATGGCTGACCATTCTCAGGTGTAAGACGAACTCCCATGCTGCTCGGTACTAATAAAGCGTATTTTGCATCTTCTCTTAATTTTAATGACATACGGT
>JBAYAV010000086.1:0-9656 GCA_041669565.1 Lentisphaeria bacterium | reverse complement strand
GTCTATAACTTTATCGGCTTCATCGATGAGTTGTATATCGTTGGTAAAGTATTATCAGGGGAAGAACTTTTCAAACTTTCCGCGCCCCCAAATTAAAGACATCAAAAAATTCCGTTACTATTTGTGCCCGTGACTTATTTGCGGTGCTCTGCCTAAAATAAGCGTAATATCAAGATCATTTAAAAAAGGAAAAGCAATTTTATTGCTTTATTCTCTGTAAAAATATGAATTCAATATATCAATCAATCGGAAAAGTAAACCACAATTGCGGTTTTAGAATGGAAAATTATCGCATCTGGGGTAGCTCTATCATTCATGGGAAAGATGGCCGATTCTACATGTTTGCTTCCCGTGTTCCTAAATTTCTACGCTTCCACCCCGGTTGGATGATTGCCTCTGAAATCGTCCGCGCGTCATCGGATACTCCAGAAGGACCTTACGTTTTTGAAGAGGTCGTATTGCCTGCAAGAGGAGCGCAATATTGGGATGGAAGATCAACGCATAATCCTAAAATTGTTCAATGTAATGGCAAGTATGTGCTTTTTTATATGGGGTCAACTCACCCGTTCGAGGAGGTTACTCCTGAGACTGCGGACTTGCTGGATATTCACAGTAAGTGGTGCATTGTGGCCAGAGCCAATAAAAGAATTGGAATTGCGATCAGTGATAGTGTTTTTGGACCGTGGGAGCGTTTCGATGAACCGATATTAAAAACAAAACCGAATACTTTTTATAGCTTTTTTACTTCGAATCCATCCCCGGTAATTGACGAGAATGGAAAGGTCTATCTGATCTTCAAATCACGCTGCTATCATCAAAATTCCTATGGCCGTATGATGATTGGACTGGCAACTGCTCCCGATGTAAGAGGTCCTTATTCGGTCATCAATACAGAGCCACTCTTTTCTAATGAAAAATTTGGGGAAATTGAAGATCCGCATATCTGGAAGGATTGCCATGGCTTCCATATGCTGGCTAAAGATCAATACGGAACAATCACTAAAACAGTCCGCGGAAATGGTATTCTTGCTCATTCAGAGGACTGTCTGCATTGGCACTTGGATAAGGAACCTTTGGCATATAGTAAAAATATAGAGTGGACGGATGGTAAAAAACGATGTATCGGAAGTATGGAAAGAGTCTCGACATTACAGGATAGCAAGGGAGATATAACGCATCTCTCTTTTGCGGTATGGGAGGGGAGTAAAGGATTTTCTATTGAATCGGCAAATACGGAGGCTTGGAACATGGTTATTCCGATACAGCATACCGAAAAAAAAGAACTCCTTTTAAACATATTAAAATTTAGCACAAAAAATAGGAGTGAAATGAGAGTTTAAGAAAATGGGACATCGGACGCGTACAAAATAAAATTTTAGTAAAAAGAAGCCAATCGTTTTAACAGGACTCAAGAAATAAAAAAAATGAACTATTCTCAAATGGCAAATATCGTAATATTCTTTTTATTCGTAATCATGCTATGTGGTTTTTGCTGCCTGCCACTAAATGCAATTGAAGTAAATCAGTGCTGGGAACAGCCTTTGATAAGTACACAAGAATATCATAATCCTTACAAAGATGTTGTTGTTTCGGTGACATATAAGGGGCCGAATGACAAAACGATGAATACATACGGTTTTTGGGATGGTGGCAATACTTTCAAAATCCGTTGCGCATTCCCAACTGCCGGAACCTGGACCTGGACGACAAGCTGTTCGGATCGCTCAAATAGCGGCCTTCATCATAAAAAGGGCTCCGTAAAAGTCACTGCTTACGTAGGCTCGAACCCTATTTATAAGCATGGATTTCTAAAGGTCAGCAGGGATCATCATTATCTTGCTTATAAGGATGATACGCCCTTTTTATGGATGGGCGACACTGCGTGGATAGCACCTTTGAAGGCATCCGCCACAGACTGGCAAACTTATGTTAATGACCGCGTAAAGAAACACTTTTCTGTTATCCAGATATCACCCGCTAGCGCATGGTCGGGAAGAACGACGGATACTACTGGTAATACACCGTTTATCGGAGCCGGAATTACGCAATGGAACCCCGCCTACTGGCAAGGCTTTGAAGAAAAAGTGGAATATGCGAATAGGAAAGGTCTCACGATTCTTCTGGTTGGTATTATGTGCCCCGTGGATCATTCGTCGACTTCTGCCGACGCTCAGCTTTTTGCTCGCAATATTGTGGCACGTCTATATGGGAATCAGGTGATCTTCGCCCCTAGTTTCGATCGTCCTTACAGTACACTTGGTGATGAGGTGGGTAACGCGATAAACGCAGCTACATCGATTCACCTGATTACGCAGCATCCAAATACGCCCTATCATCCGTCCAAAAATACGACGGCGGAAGCCTACTATGACAAATCTTATCTGGACTTTTCAGCAAATCAGTCCGGCCATAATGGCGTGGATCTTAGTTGGTGTCATTGGAAAGCGATCTTCTGGAATCTTTCACTGTATAACAGATCACCGGATAAGCCCGTGATTAACGCGGAAGCAATTTATGATGGCTATGCAAGAGGTGGTAAAACCGCCACTGCTTATGATGCCCGTGCAATGGGATATCTTAGCTGGCTGTCAGGCTCCATGGGGTATACGTATGGAAGACAAGGCCTTTTTAACTGGGAAACCGATGGCTGGAAATCGGCATCCCAGCAACCGTCGTCGACTCAAATGAAATACCTGTATGACTTTTTTAATGCGATTGAATGGTGGAGGTTATTGCCGGCGCATGACAAGATCATGAATCAATCTTCGGATAATCTTACGATGATGGCATTCGCTGAAACGGCAAAGGGTGATTTCGGCGTGGCATATCTGCCCGATAACCGTAGCATAAAGATTGATATGAGTAGTTTTTCTAGCCCCGTTGAGGGGGAATGGTATAATCCGACGACGGGATCTTATTCGGCAATTCGGGGCAGGATGGAGAACTCGGGCATGCATTCGTTCCGGACTCTTGCCCAAGGAGACTGGGTACTCTTGCTTAAAGTCGCTCAACAAGAATCGAAGAAGTAAAATTTTAACCCGAAACAGGAATCGGAATGGAAAATTATATACTAGAAACGCTTGCGGATGGATGGAAGATCAAGGGCTATAAGCCGGAATATGGCTTGGCAGAAGGAGCTTACCGTGAGGACTATATTCCAATGGATGCGATCAAAGCGGATGTTCCCGGAACGATTCAAAGCGCATTATTCAAAATGGGAAGAATCCCGGATCCTTATCAAGGATTGAATTCGGAAAAAATAAAATGGTGCGAGGAACTGGAATGGTGGTATTTTAAAGACTTTAAAACACCATGCCGAAAAAATTCTGAGCAAAGGGTTTGGATCTGTTTTGAGGGCATAACGTACCGAGCGGAGGTCTGGGTTAATGGCATTCAGGTTGGAAGAATAGAGGGGATGTTTCGGACGGATCGATGGGATGTGACAGACTTTTTGAATAAAGTTGGCAAAAGCAACCGGCTGACGGTCCGGGTTCGGGCTCAGGAAAATGCAAGGCTGGATGATAAAGGGAAGCTGCAGGGCGTTGTTCGGACGCAGGGCGCTGTTGCCCAAAATATGAGTTATTGGAACTGGAGCCGGCATCTTGTCTGTATTGGTATCTGGCGGCCGGTTCAATTGTTGATGAAATCGTCGATTGAAATCGATTTAATAAAAATAAAAACCCTGGATGTGGACTTGCTGGATAAGGATGGCTTGGAGTCCCCAAATGCCGACGCAACGATAAAAATAGACTGGGATATTTGTAATAATGGCGATAAGGATGAAACGGTAAGCCTGAAATACGAAATTGGGGGTGAAACGTTTTCCGGAAAGGTGGCCGCTGGAAAGGTGTCGGGAAATATTCCGGCGGGCTGTAAACAGACTCTATCGGTTGAAATTTCACTTGCACAAGCTAGACTCTGGTGGCCAAATGGCCTCGGGAAGGCTGAGTTGCATCGTCTGAAAAGCTGTCTGCAGGGCGCCGATCGCCGTGATATCGAAAAAAAAGAGGAGGTGTTCGGAATACGGAAATATTCGTTTTTGCATAATGAATGCGAAGATTGGGTGAAAGCGACTAGTAAGCATTCTGTGCGTCCGTGGTCCATGATTGGCGAAATGTATAAATGGACCTTCATTGTCAATGGACGCAAAACTTTTCTTAAAGGAAGTAACTGGGTTCTGTTGGACTCGATGTTGCAGCTGGACCGCGAACGCTATGACCGGATTTTATCTCTGGCAAAGGGCAGCAATATAAATTTCTTGAGAATCTGGGGTGGAAGTCTTGCTGAAACAAAGGACTTTTATGATTTGTGTGATCGCTATGGAATTATGTGTTGCCAGGAATTTTGGCTGGCATGTGGCAATTATCCGGCGATGAATTATGATGTTTTTCTGCGTTGCGTGAGGGATACGGTTCGTCGTCTTGTGAACCGTGCTAGTCTCGTCTATTATTCCGGCGGCAATGAATACGAACCGGACAATAAAGAAAATAAGATTTTGGTTGATAAAATGGACAATGTCGTCCGGAAAATAGACTCTACGAGAGAATTTCGCCGCGGCTCGCCTTACAAAGGCGATAAGCATGGCGGGTTGGTAATGACCCCGCTGATGACCCGCAATAAATATCTGGATATCCTCCCCGGTGATAGCAGAATCGTGTTGTTCCGCAGCGAAGTCGCCGTTGGAAGAAGTACGCCACTGCTGTCGGAATTTGAAAAAATGATTCCGGAGGGCAAACGCTGGCCGATGGATGAAACGCTATGGAAGCATTTTTTTGCGGTGCCGGCAGAATTTAAAATGTTTGCGCATGAATACGACGCGCTCGACAGTTTGAAACATGCTTTATTTGCAAATTATTTTACGCATGGGTGGTTATGTCGCTACAATATGGAATACTGCCGTTCCCAGATGTTTAAATGCAGCGGAAATCTTAATTGGCAGTTGAATGCGCCATGGCCTTGTATGCATCGGGAATTGATCGAGTACAATGGCGTTGCTAAACCGGCTTTCTATTGGCAATTAAATGCCTCTAAGCCGATGATTGGCGTGGTTGATATGGAGCGGTATTTGTGGCATCCGGGGGAGCAGTTTTCGCCGAATTTATATATCGTTAATGACGGGAAGAAAAGAGCGGATGTGCAACTGACGATTCAATTTTATACGACAGAATCGCAGTTGTTGCACGAGGTTTCTTTTACGACGGATGTGGATCAGAATAGCACTTTAAAACGGAGCGGAAAAGATCTATTTAAAATAGCCCCTGAGTTTGCCGGAAAAACAATTTTAGTATATTCAGAATTGTCTGAAAAAGAGGTGCTTCTTCATTCGAATCTTTATTGGATTGCAATTTCAAACAACCCCGTTCCGAAATATTCTGTTTCTCTTTGCGGGGAGTGGACCCGTGAGGATGGCTTGTTGATCTCTTTGCCGGGCAATGATCTTTATACTGAAAAGGGCGAATCTCCAAATGAATACATGGTAAAGGATGGCGAAAAAGATTTTGAACGAGCGGATAAATCTGCTTGTCCGCATTCTGCTGTAGAGACCGAACGTGTTTCTTACAAAAAACGATTCGTTTTGCCGGAAGAACTGAAAAATAGAGACCTGGAATTTTATTCTCCGGGCTTTGAAGCCTCTGATGAGGTATGGATTAACGGGACAAAAATCGGCTCTCATTTATTTAAACATGCGCTTCGAAGCGGAAAAGATATGGCGCATATTCCTTTTGGAAAAACGGCGGCATCGAGTGATATAGATCCCGATACGGAATACTTTTACTGGAGCGATCCGATTACTTTTCCTAAACTGGAGGCACGTTTCTATGATATCCCCGAATGTTTATTGAACCAGAATGGGGAGAACGAGGTGTTGCTGATTCTTAAAAGTAACTATATGAAAATAGTGTCTAATACGATGGAAATACGCCCTAAAACTCAACACCGAAAAGAAATAAGTGCGTTTTTTAAACGGGGGCAATTTTTTAAGGGCTTGCGGGAAATGCCGGAAGCCAGCGTACAGGTCTCGCTGACGGATACAAAAAGGGCCATTATTGTAAAAAATACGGGCACGCAAATTGCAATTGGGGTTACGGTGGAATTTATTCCAGATTGTGATGGACTGCCTATGACACTAAATGATAACCTGTTCCCATTATTCCCCGGTGAAGAAAAAAAACTGTGTCCGCTACGCGCTAATGAAAGAATGAACTTGCCTGCAAAAATTAGACTCTATGCCTGGAATGTTCGGGAACAACAAATAAAAGTGAGTGGCGAGACTATTTTAAAGCCCGTTTATCTCTTGTCACCAAACCGAGTACGAAGAAACTACCGCGGCGGAGCAATGCTGAATAAGCTGGCAGGATCGGATAACCCTATGGATGGAGAATACCCTGAAGATTGGCTGGCTTCTACGACCAAAGCCCATAATCCCGGATTGAAAGATGTTCCTGATGAGGGTCTTTCTTTTATATCGGATGCGAGGGGAGAAAAAACGAGCCTTAAGGCGCTCTTTGAACAATATCCGGAACACTTTCTGGGAAAAGAACATTGGAAGAAACAGGGAACTGAATTGGGGTTCCTGACGAAACTCCTTGATTCGTCAATGCGACTCCATGTGCAGGCTCACCCGACTGCTGAATTTGCCCAAAAATACTTGAATTCGAAATGGGGTAAGTTTGAATCTTATGTGATCCTTGGTGTAAGAGAGAATGCTGAGGGCTATATCCGACTTGGATTTCAACGGCCTCCATCCCCAGAACAATGGAAACAAATTGTTCTGAAACAGGATATTGCGGCAATGGATGCCTGTTTTGATAAAATACCGGTTAAGCCGGGTGACGTGTGGATTGTTCCAGGAGGAGTGCCACATGCGATCGGCGAAGGCGTTTTTGTTCTTGAGATTATGGAACCAACGGATCTGGTGGTAAGGTGTGAGTTTGAACGGGAGGGTATTGTTGTGCCCCCTGAAGCCAGGTTCATGGGAAAAAGCCCGGAGTTTGCTTTGCGTATTTTTGACTATAGCCCACTGTCTATTGCGGAAGCATATAAGAAATACCGCATTGTTCCGAAAGTGGTTCATCAGGATGCGCATTACGAAATGGAACAACTGATAGGAGCCCCTTATACAAATTGTTTTAATGTGAGTAAACTGAAAATAAAAGAAAACAGTACGATGAAGCATAATGGTAAATTTGGATTAGGGTTTGTTCGCTCGGGGAAAGGAATAGCCTTTGTGGATGGTTCTGAAATAAGCCTGAATGAGGCGGCTGTTTTTATGATTGCCGCAAGTGCCCGAAACATCGAAATAATCCCGGAAGAGGAAATGGAATTGCTGGTGTGCCAGCCCAGTGAAGCGTGAGGGAAAAAACAGCGAAAACTTTTTTCGGAGCCCGCGTCATGTCTACGGGAATCCGTGGTGCTGTTGCGAAGAATGCCGGGGGTTGAATAATAGGAACTGCGCGTCGGTGGCAGTTGGATATTCCAAGCTTTCCGGCGGACACTTGTACCCGATTGTTTTTTACAAGGGAAAACTGTTCTTTGAGTTGATTTCTTTATAATTCAGGATAAATTTAAGCGTTGATAGCTTCGTTGGTAATTGAAATTATGGCCTTTTGATGATGATAGAATCTTTCATAAACGAAGTGGTGATTCACAGATTTAAGATAAAAGACGAAGCGAAGAGAACCCATAAGATATGATGCTATAATAATGAAAGAACTTAAAACAACTAAAATTGCGGATTTTATCCTCAACCAGATTAAATTAAAAAAAATCAAGGTCGGCGATCGAATTCTTTCCGAATACCGCCTGGCTAGTAAATTTAATGTGAATAAAAGTACTGCGAACAGAGCGGTCGCCAGCTTGGTTGAAAAGGGTATTTTAAAACGCTGCCCCGGAGCCGCAGGCACAATTGTTGCAGCTCAGTCATTATATCCTGTCGGAAATATTGGCTTTTTGCTGTCTATCGGCCAAACGTCATTCTGCCCGCGATTGTTGAGAGGAGCTCAAAATGCGGCATATAGTCGCAAATATGCTCTGCAGTATTTGGAATGGTGCCCCTATGAAGATATGAATGCTTTCTGGTCTGCAATTGCAAGTTCAAAGTTGGATGGCTTAATTGTTCAGGGTGGCCCGGTTCCGGATGATTTACCCTTCCCCGTCCTTAATGTTAATGAGTACCCAGAACAATATCAGAACCAGAATTGGGTTGTCTCCGATAACTACAACGGCGGCAAATTGATCGCAGAGCATCTGCTTAAAGCGGGCCACCGTGAAATCGCTTTTGTGTCTATCTACAGCAAAAAGAAATCGATGCTCGATCGTGCCAAAGGCTTTTTTGACGTCTTGCAAGAAAAATCAATAAAGCAACTCGATGAGCGGTTTTTTTGTCTCCCCGCCCGAAGTGCAAATATTGGGGCCGTAATCGAATCAATCTATAAACGTTTTCCAAATATTACGGCGATTGCATTTGATCAGGACTCGGTGACTTCCCGAGCAATCAAATACCTGGAAGGGAAGGGCGTGAAAATTCCATATGATATTTCTGTGACCGGTTTTGGGATGCTTCAGGAGCTGTATAATCACATAACAATAACTTCTATAAATGAACACCCCTTCCAAATGGCTTATGATGCGACGGGGCTCTTAATCAATAGAATTGAAAATAAGCGAAAAGAACCGATTCAAGAAACCCTGCCTGTGGAACTTGTTATAGGTGATAGCGTTAGCATTATTCCAAACTAATAAAAAGTATTTCCTTTATTCATGCACGATTATTCTTTACAGCCCCTAAGAAAGAAAAATAAGATGAAACCGGAATGGTTAAAAGATGCGGTTATATATCAGATATATCCACAATCTTTTCAGGATACAAACGCGGATGGAATCGGAGATTTTAATGGGATCATACAAAGGCTAAATTATATTAAAAGTATTGGAGTGAATACGATATGGATGAACCCGTGTTTTGACTCGCCATTTTTTGATGCCGGATATGATGTGCGTGATTTCTATAAGACCGCGCCGAGGTACGGAACGAATGATGACTTAAAAAAACTTTTTAGAACCGCGCATAAGAAGGGAATAAGAGTTGTTCTGGATTTGGTCGCAGGGCATACTTCTATGGATAACCAGTGGTTTGTTGAATCTTCTAAGCCGGAACGAAATGAATATTCAGATCGCTATATCTGGAAAAATCGAGACTTTGATCCGAAAGCGGGACCGACAGAAAAAAACTATGTGCATAACTTTTTTACTTGTCAGCCGGCATTGAATTTCGGTTACGCAAAAAAGGAAGAACCATGGCAACAGCCGGTTGATGCTCCGGGACCGAAAAAAAACATCCAGGCACTTAAAGATATTATGGCGTTCTGGATGGATATGGGATGCGATGGATTCCGAGTCGATATGGCTTCGTCTCTAGTAAAAAAGGACCCCGATCATGTCGAAACAGCTAAAATATGGCACAACATCCGCCATTGGTTTGATTCTCATTATCCGGAATGCATTCTGCTGGCTGAATGGAGTAACCCGGCAGAAGCGATTCCAGCTGGATTCCATCTTGACTTTTTGATGCATTTTAATCGGCCGATATATAAGTCGTTGTTTTTTAACGGCATGGGAACACTTCCCCCAAAACCATATAAAAATTGTTACTTTTC
>JBAYAV010000085.1:0-9779 GCA_041669565.1 Lentisphaeria bacterium | reverse complement strand
TCCCGTGTTCGTATCGCTGTTCAGGATCCGTCTTATCCTGTTTATGTGGATGGCAGTGTTATTGCGGGTGCAACGGGGGCTTATAACGCTGCGACCTCGCAGTTTGACGATGTTGTGTATATGACATGCCATCCGGAAAATAATTTTTTCCCGGATTTAAGTACGATGCCACAGACCGATCTGATTTATTTCTGCTCGCCGAATAATCCGACTGGGGCAGTGGCTGATCGGGAACAATTAACTAGCCTGGTGGAGTTTGCCCGTCAAAATGGCTCGATTATCATTTTTGATGCTGCGTACAGTGAATATATTCGCGATCCGGATTTGCCGCGTTCCATTTTTGAGATTGAAGGGGCAAAGGATGTTGCGATTGAGGTTAATTCATTTTCGAAGCCCATCGGTTTCACGGGGGTTCGTTTAGGCTGGTCGGTCGTTCCAAAGGCGCTGAAGTTTGAAGATGGTACTCTAGTGCATCAGGACTGGAGCAGAGTTGCTACGACTATTTTCAACGGCGCTTCGAATATTGTTCAGTCCGGCGGGCTTGCCGCTTTGGATCCAACTGGGTTGGGCGAAATGAAACAGACGGTGGCGTTCTATATGGAAAATGCCGCAATTATCAAGGCAGCCTTAGATGAATTGAAAATTGTGAACTACGGTGGTGTTAATGCGCCCTATATTTGGGCGCAGTTCCCCGGTCAAAAATCGTGGGATGTATTTGCGCAGATTCTGAATAAGGCGTTTGTGGTAACAACGCCGGGTGCGGGGTTTGGTTCTGCTGGTGAGAGTTTTATCCGTTTCAGTGCTTTCGGACATCGTAAGGATATCGTGGAAGCCGTTCAGAGACTAAAAAATCTTTCCCTATAAATGAAATAATTAAAGTTAAAGAGTGTGCTCATGCCAAAACGTGATGATATAAAAAAAATTCTTCTGGTTGGTTCTGGTCCTATTGTGATTGGTCAGGCCTGCGAGTTTGATTATTCTGGTACTCAGGCCTGTAAAGCTTTGAAAGAAGAGGGCTACGAGGTTGTGCTTGTTAACAGCAACCCCGCAACGATCATGACGGATCCTGATTTCGCGGATCGGACGTATGTGGAGCCGCTGACGCTTTCTATTTTGCATGAAATTATTCGTCGGGAACGCCCAGATGCCATTCTTCCTACGCTGGGTGGGCAGACGGCATTAAATCTCGCGATGGAACTCCATGATCAGGGCATTCTTGAGCGGTATCGTGTTGAAATGATTGGCGCGAAGGCGGAGGTTATCCGGAAAGCCGAAGACCGTAATTTATTCAAAAATGCGATGACGAAGATTGGACTGGATTTGCCGATTAGTGGTTCTGCTCATACGCTTGAAGAAGCTTGGGCTGTTCAACGTAAATTGGGAACCTACCCCGTGATTATCCGTCCTAGTTTTACCTTGGGCGGTAGCGGTGGTGGTATCGCGTATAATGCAAAAGAATTTGAAGAAATTGTTACGCGCGGATTGGATTACAGCCCTATTACGGAAGTCCTTGTGGAAGAATCCGTTATCGGCTGGAAAGAATTCGAGATGGAAGTCATGCGGGATCGCAAGGATAATACGGTGATTGTGTGCTCGATTGAAAACTTAGATCCGATGGGCGTGCATACCGGGGATAGCATTACGGTTGCACCGGCGCAAACGCTGACGGATCGCGAGTACCAAAAACTGCGGGATGCGAGTATTGCGGTAATGCGCGAAATCGGCGTAGAAACCGGCGGGTCCAATGTGCAGTTCGCACTGAATCCGACGAATGGCCGGCTTGTTATTATTGAAATGAACCCGCGTGTTTCGCGTTCCAGCGCTCTTGCGTCAAAAGCAACGGGGTTCCCCATTGCAAAAATTGCCGCAAAATTGGCGATCGGCTATACGTTGGATGAACTTCGAAATGATATCACGCGCGAAACACCCGCTTGCTTTGAACCAAGTATCGACTATGTGGTTACAAAAATTCCGCGGTTTACGTTTGAAAAATTTGAGGGAACGGATACGACATTGACAACTCAGATGAAATCTGTGGGAGAAACAATGAGTATCGGAAAAACCTTCAAACAGTCTCTGCAAAAAGCACTGCGGTCCCTCGAAACGGGGCATTTCGGTTTTGGCGCGGATGGTAAAGATGGAAAAATAAAAGCTTGTACGGATGAAAAAATTGCCGCTGAAATTAAACGCCCCAATGCAGAACGGCTGTTTTATATTCATGAGGCCTTTGAACGCGGCTGGTCCATCGCGAAGATCCATCAGCTATCCGGCATCGATGACTGGTTTTTAGATGACTTGGAAGAGCTGACCGCTTTTGAGGGCGAAATTCGCTCTGCGGGCAGTTTGGAGGACTTGAGTAAAAATGATGCGCTGTTCCTGCAGGCAAAAGAATTCGGGTATTCCGATCGACAAATTGCCTGGCTGCTAAAGACCACAGAGCAGGCCGTTCGTAAATCGCGTGAAAAGATGCATCTTTTGCCTGTTTACGGACTGGTGGATACCTGCGCTGCAGAATTTAAGGCCTGTACGCCGTACTATTATTCGACTTACGGCGATGTGGATGAATGCGCGGTGTCCGATCGGAAAAAAGTGATTATTCTCGGCGGTGGTCCGAATCGTATTGGGCAAGGCATTGAATTTGATTACTGTTGTGTGCATGCTTCTTTTGCTTTGCAGCAGGCTGGGTTTGAAAGCATTATGGTGAATAGTAATCCTGAAACAGTTAGTACGGATTATGACACAAGTGACCGGCTTTATTTTGAGCCGCTTACGCTGGAGGATGTGCTTCATATTTATAAACGCGAAAAATGCTGGGGAATGATTGTCCAATTTGGGGGCCAGACGCCTTTGAATTTGGCTTCGGAACTGAAAAAGAATGGCGTTAATATTATAGGAACATCACCGGAAAGTATTGATGCTGCCGAAGACCGTGAATTTTTCAAAGAACTTGTAACGAAACTAAAGATAAAGCAGCCGGAAAATGGAACGGCAATTAATGCGGATCAGGCCGCAAAAATAGCGGACCGTATCGGCTATCCCGTGCTTGTGCGTCCATCCTTTGTGCTTGGTGGCCGGGCGATGGTGATTGTTCATAATGAAGAATCGCTGCGTCGTTATATGTGTGAGGCCGTGGAAGTTTCTGAAGAACGTCCCGTTTTGGTGGATAGCTTTCTGCAAAATGCAGTAGAAGTCGATGTGGATTGTATTTCGGATGGTGAGACATCGGTTATCGGTGCAGTTATGGAGCATGTGGAACAGGCCGGTGTCCATTCTGGGGACAGCGCCTGTATTATTCCGAGTGTCAGTTTGAGTGAGAGCGTGTTGGCTGATATTCATCGTCATACGTTTAATTTGGCACACGAACTAAAAGTCTGTGGTTTGATGAATATCCAGTTTGCTGTTAAAGATGAGGTTGTTTATATTATCGAAGTCAATCCGCGGGCGTCCCGGACAGTGCCATTTGTAAGCAAAGCCACGGGTGTCCCGCTGGCAAAATTGGCCGCACTGGTGATGGCGGGCTATAAATTAAAAGACATCGGCTTTACCAAAGAAGTTATTCCAAAACATTTTGCGATCAAAGAGGCTGTTTTGCCTTTTGTGCGTTTCCCGGGTGCGGATGTGCGCCTGACGCCGGAAATGAAATCTACTGGCGAGGTTATGGGGATGGATTTGGATATGGGAATGGCTTATCTGAAAAGCCAATCCGCCGCAGGAACGGAATTGCCGGATTCCGGCAATATTTTCGTGAGTGTGACTGGTGCGGATAAAGATGAAATCGTGCCCCTTGTGCAAAAATTTGAAAAAATGGGCTACCATATCTATGCGACGCTGGGCACTTCGACAATACTGCGCGATGCCGGCGTTAAATCACATGGCATTTTTCGAATATCCGAGGGTCGTCCAAATGTGTTGGATTTGATTCGGGATAATGAAATCGGCTGGATTATCAATGTGCCGAAAACAGAGTGCGCACGTCATGACGGCGGTCGTATGCGAGCCGAAGCAATTGTCCGTGGAATTCCCATGACCACAACGGTCCGGGGAGCACGTACCGCTCTTCAGGGATTGGAAGATCGTCATCATCTGCGTGATATGACTGTTTGCAGCTTGCAGGAATATCAACGCCATAGTGAATTTAAATTGACGGTGAAACCAATCGCCTAATAAAAACGATCCGGGAAATGCTTCGTTTTACCCAAACTACTACAAATTATATTATTATAAAATTTTCATTGAGGAGCCGATATGAGTAAAAACTGGAATTGGAAGGCCAAACGGGAAAAAGAGGCCTTTTTGGCTTTGGAGGACGGCAGTATTTTTCGCGGCTATTCTGTAGGCGCAGAAAAAGACAGCCTCGGTGAGGTCGTCTTTAATACCGGCATGAGCGGTTATGAGGAGATTGTTTCCGATCCGTCTTATAATGGACAAATTGTTACGATGACTTATCCGGAAATAGGAAACTACGGTTTTAATCCGGAAGATATGGAGTCCCGTGGTCTTTTTGCCAATGGTTTTATTGCGCATGAAATAAAAGAGCCGCATAATTGGCGGAGTACGCAATCCCTGCCGGATGCCTTGAAAGCAAATTCTATTCCTGCAATTTGCGGGATTGATACGCGTGCGCTTACGCTTACGCTGCGTTCTGCTGGTACACTGAAGGGCTTTATTTCTGTGTCTGGAGCTGTTTCGGAAGCGGATGCCGTGGCAAAAGCAAAAGCATGGGATGGCCTGGATGGCAAAGATTATGCCTCGAAGGTCAGCTGTAAAGAATCCTATTTATGGGATCCGGAAGAGACAAAGTCGATATCCTGGGGATTGGATTGTACGACGTTGCCGCCCGCCGATATCAAGGTGGTAGCCTATGATTTTGGGATAAAGTGGAATATTTTGCGTCGTCTTCGGCAGCATGGGATGGCGGTTACGGTGGTTCCGGCTCAAACCTCAGCTGCAGAAGTGCTGGCGTTGAAACCGGATGGCGTTTTTCTGTCGAATGGCCCAGCTGATCCAGCGGCGGTTACTTATGCTGTTGATGCAATTCGGATGCTGGTGGGAAAAGTTCCGTTGATGGGAATCTGTTTGGGACATCAGCTATTGGGAATCGCTCTGGGCGGTCGTACGGAGCGCTTAAAATTTGGTCATCATGGCTGTAATCATCCGGTAAAAAATTTAAGAACGAATGCGGTTGAAATTACTTCGCAGAATCATAATTTCACTATCGATATGGACAGCTTGGATGCGTCTAAAGTGGATGTAACGCATATTAATTTGAATGATGGGACGGTTGAGGGCATTCGTTGTCGTTATGCTCCTGCATTTTCGGTGCAGTATCATCCTGAAGCAGCACCGGGCCCTCATGATGCGGCTTATTTGTTTGATGATTTTCGTAAAATGATCCAAGAAGCTTAAGAATAAAAAAATATTTTCGGGGTTTTCAAGAAAACACCGACGGAAAAAGAAGTGGAGATCTTGTTGAAGGGATCTGTATTTAGGAGCCGCCAAATGTATTTGGCGGCGATTCTCTTCAAATGAGGTTTGCTCTATTTTACCTTTTATTTTAACCTTAGTCCCAAGTCACCAAGTTATTCATTCATTTATACCTCATAGACTACATGTGGTTACGATTTTCTAACGTTTATAGTCCATAAAAAACATAAGATTTCTGTTTTTGCTGTTAAAATAAATTAATACGTATATATTAAGTTTTCGGCGTCGATATTTATGCAGGTGATAAGTGCGTCGGCGTCATAAGCTACTTATTGATGATAACATAAAAACAGGGGTTTATGAATGCCGAAACGTACAGATATAAAAAAAATTATGATTATTGGATCCGGTCCAATCGTGATCGGACAAGCATGTGAATTCGATTATTCCGGAACACAGGCTTGTAAAGCACTTCGTCAGTTGGGATATAATATTGTATTAGTAAATTCAAATCCCGCGACAATTATGACGGATCCGGGAACTGCAGATGAGACCTATATTGAGCCCCTGAATGTGAAACGCATGGAGCAAATTATTGCCAAAGAACGCCCGGATGCACTGCTGCCGAATCTGGGCGGACAGTCTGCCTTGAACCTGGCTTATGAGCTGGCCGAAAATAAAATCCTAGAAAAATATAATGTCGAGATTATCGGCGTTCAACTGGAAGCGATTAAGCGCGGCGAAGATCGTGAAATTTTCAAAGAAACCATGGATGGACTCCATATCGATATGGCACCAAGCGCGGTTGTGGACACGCTCGAAGACGCGGAAAAGACGGCTAAAAAAATTGGCTTCCCCGTTGTTGTGCGTCCTGCTTATACCATGGGGGGGACCGGCGGCGGCTTCTGCTATAATATTGAAGAACTGCGGATCATTGCGGCGCGCGGCCTGCAGGCAAGTATGGTGCATCAAGTTTTGATTGAAGAATCTCTGTACGGTTGGGAAGAACTGGAATTGGAAATTGTTCGCGACTCCAAGGGACAGATGATCACGGTTTGCTTTATTGAAAATGTGGATCCGGTGGGGGTGCATACGGGTGATTCATTCTGCACTGCGCCGATGCTGACGATTGAACAAGACTTGATGGATAAACTGGAAGAGCAGTCGAAACGCATTGTTGAAAATATTGGCGTGATCGGTGGTACCAATGTACAGTTTGCGCATCATCGTGAGACCGGACGTACTGTGGTTATTGAGATTAATCCGCGGACTTCGCGGTCTTCGGCGTTGGCTTCGAAAGCAACGGGTTTTCCGATCGCCTATGTGTCGGCTTTGTTGGCCACTGGTATTACGCTGGATGAGCTGCCGTACTGGCGCGATGGGTCGTTAGAAAAATATACCCCGTCTGGTGACTATGTGGTTGTTAAGTTTGCCCGCTGGGCCTTTGAGAAGTTCAAGGGCGTGGAAGATAAATTGGGAACTCAGATGCGCGCGGTCGGCGAGGTGATGAGTATTGGAAAAACGTACAAAGAAGCTTTTATGAAGGCTATCCGTTCGCTGGAAAATGGCAATCCCGGTCTGGGATTTATGAAAAATTTTAACAGCCTTTCTTTGTCGGCGTTAATGAAAAAATTGGATATACCGACAAGTGAACGTCAGTTTGTGATGTATGAAGCGCTCCGGAAATGCGCCACCGTGGAAGAGCTTTTTAATAAAACTCGCATTAAGCGGTATTTTATTGAGCAGATGAAGGAACTGGTTGAATTAGAAAATGAGATTCTGAAATATAAAAATCAGGTCCTGCCGGATGCTTTGATGATCCAGGCCAAAAAAGACGGCTTTTCGGATCTGTATCTGGCACGCTTGCTGCAAACGCCGGAAGCGGTGATTCGCAAGCAGCGCATTGGTTTGGGCATGGTTGAGACTTGGGATTCGGTGCCGGTCAGCGGCGTTCAAAATGCGTGCTATTATTACTCCACGTATAGCGGCAAGGGCGAAAATGCTGTCTCGGATAATAAGCGCAAGGTGATGGTGCTGGGCGGTGGACCAATCCGAATCGGGCAGGGCATTGAGTTTGATTACTGCTGTGTTCATGCGGCGCATGCGTTGCGTCGTTTGGGGTTTGAGACTATTATGGTGAATTGTAACCCAGAAACCGTTTCTACCGATTATGACACGTCCGACAAGCTGTACTTCGAGCCTCTGACGCTGGAAGATGTTCTTAGTATTTATCATCAAGAAAAGCCGATGGGGGTTATTGTTCAGTTTGGCGGTCAGACGCCGCTGAATTTAGCGGAAGAATTGCAGCGTAATGGTGTAAATATTCTGGGTACGAGCCCGGCAACGATTGATATGGCTGAAGATCGTGACTTGTTTCGCAAACTGATGGAACGTCTTCATATCCCGATGCCGGAAAGCGGCATGGCGAGTAATCTGGAGCAGGCATTGTTGATTGCTGCCAGAATTGGGTATCCGCTGATGGTTCGTCCTTCTTTTGTATTGGGCGGCCGCGGAATGGAAGTGGTTCGAGATGAAGATATGCTGCGCGAGTATGTGCAGGCGGCCGTTGGTGTAACGCCGGATCGGCCGATCTTGATTGATCGTTTTCTCGGGCATGCTACTGAAACGGAAGCAGACGCGATTGCAGACGGCGAGGGAGCGTTTGTGCCGGCAGTGATGGAACATATCGAATTGGCCGGTATTCATTCCGGCGATTCGGCTTGCGTGATTCCGCCTACAAGTATTCCAGCAAAACATATAAAGACAATTCGCGAATATACCGCGAAGATCGCTCAAGAAATGAATGTGGTTGGTTTAATGAATATGCAGTACGCCATCTGTGATGATGTGGTTTATGTATTAGAAGCCAATCCGCGCGCGTCGCGTACGGTTCCGTTGGTCTCTAAGGTGACTGGTATTTCGATGGCGAGCATTGCCACAGAAGTCATGATGGGCGCAAAGCTGAAAGAGATGCATCTTGAACATAAGAAAATCCCGTATTTTGGCGTGAAAGAAGCGGTTTTCCCGTTTGCAAAACTGCCGGAGGTTGATCCTGTACTAGGACCTGAAATGCGGTCTACCGGTGAAGTTCTCGGTATGGCAAAATCTTTTGGTATGGCATTCTTCAAAGCAGAAGAAGCCGCAACACCAATGTTGCCACAAAAGGGCAATGTGCTGATTACTGTGAATCCTGTGGATCAGGAAGAAGTGCTGGAACCGGCAAAAAAATTCGTAGCGCTGGGATTCAAAATTATTGCCACGGAAGGGACTTGTAATTTTCTGAATAATCATGGCGTTGAGGCATCTTTTATCGCGAAGCTTAATGCCGGCCGGCCCAATATTCTTGATTCCATGAAAAATGATGAAATTCAACTTGTGATCAATACCCCTATTGGGAAAGCTAGTCACATCGATGATTCTTATATTCGAAAAAATGCAATCCGTAATGGAATCCCCTATATTACCACGATCGCAGCAGCAAAAGCGGCGGCGAACGGCATCGAAGCTAGTCGCAAGGATGCCGGCGGCGTGAAATCGCTGCAGGAATATCATAAAGATATTAAGTAACAGCGAATAATACACGTATCAATGTGTTGAAGCAGAGCTCTCTGAATTCTTTTTTCAGAGAGCTCTTTTTTTTGAATAAACTTGTCTTAATTACAGCCGTCCTCATTGTGATGGCATGTTGGGAATGTGCGCATAAAAACCCGCGGCTATATAAGAATGGGCGGCTGTTTGTCTTCCCCCTCGTAGCGGCGCACGGCCGTGCGTCGTTTTTGATTTCAAACATCGGTTGTCTTGGCGACGTCTTTATTCTTAATTCAAACATCCCGTTATTTTGAAGATTTTCTCGTAGCGGCGCACAGCTGTGCGTCTCTGTACCATCCCGTCAATCCGTCGGAACGGGACATCACTATTATACCGATAAAAACAAAATTAAGGACGATAAATACCACTACAAATATCGAACAAAATCACACAGAATGCCAAGATTTGTTTTTTCTTTTTTTATCATTTTACCATAATAGGTCCTTCTAATCTTACTTAATTTTCCATTTTAGTCACGATGTTTTGTTTTCTTTGTAAATAAATATTGCTCAGCTTTTGTATTCATATGATATTTTTTTTGCATAACGCCATTAGGGATGGTTTTGAATTCTTTTTTTCAGAGAGCTCCTTTTTTTGTGGTAAAAAGGCCCTAACCGCTGAAATTAAAAGAATATCTTCTTTATCAACACAATAGAATGACATTTAGTTCTCGCTAATTTTCGCGAAAATCCTCCTTGTTTGACTGGGCTTTGGACACTGGCTATTCATAGCTAGTTCTCAAAGCCCCTTTTTTTTCAACTTGACAG
>JBAYAV010000084.1:0-9822 GCA_041669565.1 Lentisphaeria bacterium | reverse complement strand
CAAGCCCTTGGCATCATAAGGTGTTACAGGATAGCAAATCTTTAATCCTGGAATATGGTTTAGTAAGGCAGACCAATCTTGAGAATGCTGCGCGCCATACTTAAATCCAACAGATATCCGTATCACAACAGGCATTTTTAAGATACCACCGGACATGGATTGCCATTTGGATAACTGATTGAAGAGCTCATCACCCGCGCGGCCAACAAAGTCACAATACATAATTTCAGCAACTGCACGGCCGCCGCATAATGCATAACCGACGGCAGCGCCGACAATGGCAGCTTCGGAAATCGGGGAATTAAACAGGCGGTTGTATGGAAGCAATTCGGTCAAGCCGCGGTAGCAGGCATAAGCACCGCCCCAGTCACGGTTTTCTTCGCCGAAAGCGACCATGGTTGGATCAATGAGAAAACGGTGGCACATCGCCTCAAAGATAGCATCACGGAACGCAAATTGTTTCATAGCCGGAACGGCTTTGCCGTCTGGACCAGCATAACGAATTTTTTTCAGATTCCGTTTATATTGCTCATTGTCTTCGATTTTTTGCAGTGTTTCGGGTTTGCGATCATCGAATTTTTCAACTTTTTGATTGGAGAACATCACTGTTTCAATGAATTTGGAATCCATTGTTTCATAAGGTGAAACTTCAGGATCAATCGATAATTTGAACATATCGAAAACAAGTCCTTGAACGGATTCTGTTTCGCTATCCAGTTCACTGGCAGAAGCAATTTCGCTGTCAATCAGTTTTTGGCGGAATGCTGGAATAGCATCTGCATCCGTAAAGCGCTGAATTTCTTCTTTACTGCGATAACTCGAAGCATCGGAAGGAGAATGACCGCTGAGTCGATAGGTTACAACATCCAGCAGAATTGGTCCGCGGCCTTCCAGTAAGAGTTTCTTTTTGCGTTGTACCGCATCGATTACGGCCAGCGGGTCATAACCATTGACGCGTTCTGCATGCATTTGCTCCGGATTAACGCCAGCGCCAATACGGGCAAGCATATCAAAGCCCATGGTTTCGCCGGCAGTTTGTCCGCCCATACCATAGACGTTGTCGTTACAATTAACGAGAAGCGGAAGTCCGCCTTCATTGCCGGGATCTTTTTCCCATAATGTGCGATACTGTTCCATCGCTGAGAACATCAAGCCTTCCCAAACGGGGCCGCAGCCAAAGGATGCATCACCGATGTTACAGACCACAATGCCGGATTTGTGATTGACACGATTATAAAGCGCGGCACCCGGTGCAATTGGACCAGAACCACCCACAATTGCATTATTTGGAAAAATGCCAAATGGAGTGAAGAAACAATGCATCGAACCGCCCCAGCCTTTGTTAAAGCCGGTCGTACGAGCAAAAATTTCAGAATAGGCACCATAAATCAAAAAATGACGTGCGAGATCTTTGACATCCTTGCATTTGCATTTCTCAACAACATGAAGAGTGTTGCCGCCAAAAAAGTCCTCCATGACCTTGGTTAATTTTGCATCGGATAATTTGCGGATAGCAGATAATCCCTTGGCAAGAATTTCACTGTGACTACGATGAGAACCAAAAGTATGATCATCGGGATCCAATACAAACGCCTGTCCGACGGCAGCGGCTTCTTGCCCCATCGATAAATGCGCTGGGCCGGCATGCTTATATTTCACGCCATTATATTCGCCCTTTAACTTGATTTCATTAATCACGGTTTCAAATGTGCGCAAAAGCATCATGTCGTGATAAATTGTCACAAAATCATCTTTTGTGAAAAGTTTTTTTTCAGCTGTAATTGTTTTTTTGTACTGGTTGACTTTAATGGTGTCAAGTTTAATTTCACCGGGAGCAAACCATGTTTTTGGATAAAGCTCTAAACATTTTGTCATAATTTTTTCCTTTTTTAATGAATTGTGGATTCTATTTTACGCTTCTAAGATCGTTGCTTTTAATGCTTCTGATATTGTTGGATGCGGGAAAATGATTCTGCGGACATCTTCAACGCAAAGTTCCATTTCGACCATTTGGGTTGCACTTGCGAGAAATTCTCCGCAACAGCCGCCAATCATGTGGACGCCGAGAATTTGGCCATATTTTTCGCTGACCAGAACTTTTACGGTTCCATTCTTTCCGGCATTTTCTATGGTAAAGCGTCCCGCCATTGCCATCGGCATTACGGATTTGCGATACGCAATGCCGTCGGCTTGCAATTGCGCTTCGGTTGCACCAACTTGGGCAACTTCAGGATGGGTATAGACGACAGACGGCATGGCATTAAAACGCATGCGGTCTTTGATGCCGAACATATTATGAACAGCCACAATTCCTTCGCGTGTCGCCGAATGTGCCAGAAGACAGCGTCCCGTTACATCTCCGCAGGCCCACACGTTTGGAATATTCGTTTTTCCGAAATCATCTGTTTTAATTCCGCGGCGTCGATCAAAGTCAACCCCGACTTCTTCGAGGCCGATATCTTGCAGCACGAGTGTACGGCCGGTAGAATTCAGAATATAATCACCGGTAATGGACTGGTCTTTGCCGTCTGGATCGGTAAAACTCAGGGTATTGCCTTCAATTTTCTGTACTTTGCAGGACAGATTGAAGGTGATGCCGGCTTTCTTTAATTCGCTCATCAGTTGTTTGGCAATTTCATCATCGACAACTGGAGCAATTTTCGGGAGCATTTCAACAATCGTAATTTTACTTCCGGCTGTTGCGAAGAAGGAAGCGAATTCTAATCCGATGACACCGCCGCCGATAATAACAAGGTCTTTCGGAACGGTATCCAAAGCAAGAATACCAGTCGAATCTAAAACTTTCGGGTTGTCGCGCAAACCCGGAATTGGGGGTGCCGCTGGAATCGAACCGGTTGCAATTAAAATATTGCTTGCTTCATATTCTTTTCCATCTGCTTCCACTTTGTTTTTGCTTAGCATTTTTGCTTTTGCTTTGATTATCTCAACGCCAAGGCCTGTCAGCATACTTTGTACACCGCGCACAAGACGTGAAACAATTTGCTGCTTGCGTTTCTGAACTGCCGCCATATCAAGGACGACTTGGCCGACATTTTTAATACCGTATAATTTAGCTTCTTCGCAGTCTTCAAATGCCCTGGATGAGCGAAGAAAAGTCTTAGCCGGAATACAGCCAACATTCAAACATGTTCCGCCAATATCTTTTTTTTCAAAAAGAGCGACTTTCTTTCCAAGCTTTGCCGCATAAGCAGCGGCTTCATATCCGCCAGGCCCTGAGCCTATTACAATTAGATCATACATAACTTAATTTTTTCCTATAGCTTAAAAATAAATAATTAACCGGCAATACAAATTAATTCAAAGTTTTCGACAATATTGACAAATGTCTGAAGGAACCGTGCGCCCGGAGCCCCGTCAATAATCATATGATTTAAGGTTAGTGAGAACTGCATATAATCCTTATAGACAATTTCACCGGTCTTGGTGCGAACAGGACGAAGCAGCGTTTTGCCAACACCAAGAATCGCAAGCTCAGGCGAATTTACAACAGGCGTAAATGTGGTCACACCCATGGCACCTAAATTAGAAACCGTAAACGTACAACCGGTTAAATAATCCGGCGCAAGTTTCCCTGAATTCGCGTCTTTTGCCATCGCTTTTACTTTGTTGGACATATCGCCCAAAGAAATTTTCTCACAGTGATGTACTACAGGAACCATTAAACCTTTCGGCGTGTCACAGGCAAAACCGACATTCAATGCGGAGTGCAATTTAATGACGTCTTTTTCAAAATGACCATTTAATTCCGGATGTTTTTCCAATGCTTTAATGACAGAATACATAATCATATCACCAATATTTGCATTGGCTACTTCGATATTCTTTTCACGCGCCGCTTTAATCTTTTTACGCAAAGCTAATAAACCACTGACGTCCGCTTCCGTATTTAGGGTATACTGTGCCATTCCTGCCAAAGAATCATGCAGGCGCCCCGCAATAATCTTGCGAATATGGCTCAGCGGTTTTTCTGTAATAATATCTTCGTCGGCTGCTGCTGCTGCCGGTGTGGCGGCGGCGATCGGTGCGGCCGCGGGTGTTGCTTTTGTGCCATTTTTGACATCATCGGCTGTAATCAGGCCATTTTCGCCTGTGCCGGCTTCCGGAATGGCGGCGCCATCTGCGATCATCGCTGCGGCGGCAGAACTCAGGTGCGGCGCCGTTTGATAGGCTGCCTTAACATCGGCCTCCATAATACGCCCTTGTGCTCCCGTTCCTGTAATGGCGGGTATCACAAAGGGGTGCTCTTCTACAAATTTTTTCGCGCGGGGGCTCATTGGTGCATTGTTTGCAGCCGAGTTGGCGGCGACTGGTGTAGCGGCGGTTTTTGCAGCTTCCGGTTTTTTCTCTTCAGCGGCGGGGGACTCTTTTGTTTCTGCAGCGGGGGCGGCATTGTCTGACGCAGATGCCGGAGCCAGGGTCGCAAAATCTTCACCAGGATTTCCGACGGCACAAATATTATGGAGAACAGGAATTAAATCTCCCTCTTCGCCAAATAGCGCCAGTACGGTGCCGTCTGCGGTTGCTTCAACTTCAATACTCGTTTTATCGGTTTCTGCTTCAACGATGATATCGCCTTTTTTGATGACATCCCCAACTTTAACACGCCATGCGCCAAGAATACATTCTTCGACGGAGTTGCCGGCTTTCGGCATTACAATTCCAGTTGCCATTGTCTTATTCCTTTTTTGATGTTTAACAATAGAAATAAATCGAATTTCTATTCTTTTGCTATGATAACAGTGATTCCATTTTGTTCTAAATGTTCGCGAATAGTATTGCCAATACTATCTGTAATTAAATAATTAACATCGGTTAATGAACCACTGGCAATAAAAGAAGAAATCCCTAATTTGCTGTGATCCGCTAATAAAATAACCTGACGCGATCGCGGAAGTATTTGTGATTTTGTAAATGCTTCATTCGTATTTGTCGTGGTCATGCCATCTTGACAGGTAAATCCGATGGTGCCCATAAAGGCTTTATTAACATTAATATTCTGAATGACTGGGGCTGTCAAGGGCCCTACTAAAGTGCGGCTGATTGTCCGTAATTCACCGCCAGTTAAAATTAATCGATGGTTATATTCCATTAAAATACTGGCTGCCATCAATGAATTTGTAACGATGGTGAGATTTTTGCGCTCATTTAACAGACGAGCTAAATAGAGAACGGTACTACCGCCGTCTAAATAGATCACGTCATTGTCGAGAATTAATTCTAATGCGGCTTTTGCAATCCTTTTTTTCTCAGAACTTTGCTTGCCTTCTTTATCGCTGAAGACGAGCTCTACCTGGTTACTCTTTTGAAGTGTTGCACCGCCATGGATCCGTTCCAACAATCCGCGTTCATGCATGCTTTGTAAATCGCGACGCATGGTGGCTTCGGATACATTCAAATCTGTACTTAATGCCGATACTGTCATAAAATCAGAAATCTTTAATAATTCTATGATTTTCTGTTCTCGCTCGGCTGTTAGTAATCGATGATTCATATTATAAATGATGTTTTTTGATTGAAAATGATTGTTATTGCTTGAATATAATCATTTTTATTTAATTTGCAATGTCAAATAGGAAGAAAAATGAATAAAGTTGCTTTTTTTTTACAATCTTGAAATAGGAAGAATAAAACCTATTATAAAAGAAGGAGTTATGGGTAAAAAAAATCGATAAAATAAAGTCGGCACACTTTATTTTATCGATCATAGGTTATTTCTGAACAGTTTCTAAGGGAGGGTTACGGATATTTTGCGTGGTCGGGTACTTACGCGAATGCCCTGTAATGTTGGGAGAAAGGCGGTGTTAAAGAATTTTTTGCTGGTTATTTCTTTTCGGTAGAGTTGTTGTCGATTTAGGACTTTCCAGCCAGCGACGCCTTCTTTGGAGCGTTCCAGCCAGACAATATCAATACTGTGAATACAGCCGTCCAGGAATCGACCGCTTTCGGCCTGGGATTTTCCCAATCGCAATTGTTGCAGGAAGATGCCGCTGATTGGACCTGATAATTCAACGCGTGATATTTCTTTATGGTCAAAAAATCCCTCCCAGCCGCCAATTTTGTCTTTGGTTGGAAATAGAGTTTTTGTCATTTCGGCGATATATTTTTCACGATCTTTGGAGGATAATTGTGGCGTATTGCTGAGTTTATTCAGGGCGATGCCCTCATAGAGGTTCATTTTATTGGAGTCTATAATCAGCAGGTCATAAAAATCGACTGGGAGGGATGAAAAGGATGCGGTTTTTTCATTGGGGGATAGTATTGCTAAAAAGGGCTTATAGCGTTCTCGCATGGAGTCGTCCTCGCCTTCTCGGCTTTTACGGTCTTTGCGATATTTCCGTCCGTAGGCAATGACCCGCAAATTTGGCGAAAAGTCCTTTCCTAAAAAAACAATCAGTTGTCCTGATGCTGAGGTCAATTGTTCTGTTTTTGCATAAAGATAAGTACTGACATCCACGCCAGGGAGTTCATTGGCAAGTAAATCCAGAAATAAGAATGGCAACAGCAAGAATAAGAATTGATACATTTTATTTTGCTCTCTTTTCTGCATCTTTTGCAACGGGATGATTTGGAAAGTCTTTCACAATTTTTTGGTAGAGTTGTCTGGCTTCGTATTTTTGGTCGGTCTGCCAAAGGATGTCTGCTTTTAGCATCTCGATTTCGGGAAGGTTCGGGAGCAGTGGGTCCATTTGAATGGCGGCATCAAGAACTTGAATGGCACCTGCTTCCCAGCCCATGGCGTGCCATAATTGTGCTCGTAAAAGGCTATAGCTGCCATTTAAGCGAATCCCCGGATTGATTTGCAGCCAGTCTTGTAAAAACTGGCGTGCCCGAAGTAAATAATATTTTTTTAGCAAAACTTGGATTTTTGCCTGTTTTGCATTGCTTTGAACGGCATGGTGCAGGATTGTGGCTACGTCATCTAATTGTGAGTCCCAAATCTTTTTATAGTAGTCTTGTGCTTCGGAAAGGTTTTTTTGTGCAAAGGCCAGGTCCATTTTTAAGCCTAGCAGTTTTTGCGGCTCTTTGTTGAAGGCAAGTCCGTACTGTCGAAGCCAGTATTCGGCAAGTTTATAATCCTGAATTCTATAAATGGCAAATTCGACTGCCTCCGTTACAATATCGGCTCTTTTTTCTAATTTTAATTTTTGCGGTAAAATCTGTTCGTAGAGTTGTTGGGCTAATTTTGGTTTATAAATTGCGGCACTGCGTGCTAAAAGAAGGGCACTCCGCCAACGTTTTTTTCGTAATAAACCGCCTTCTTGTATCGTTTTTTCCAAAATAGGAATTAATTCGGGGCGGAAATCCGCATATTCAAAAAAGCACTCTAAATCGGAAAGAATGTCTTTTTTCTGCATGCCATTCAGCCACTGGATTTTTAGTAATTTGGCATAATCTTCATAATTTGATATCGTATCAGCCGAGAGAAACTGTTCGGGGGCTAGTGTTGGAAAATCTGTTTGACCGGAAGACCGACGGTCCCCGCAGCGTACGTTGACTTTGCAGGACGAACTACTGGTATGAATCCGGACAATTTTTTGTCCGGTCATTTTAAGTCCGTCTTCAAAGGACCACTCTCCGGGTGTATCACCGCGCATTGTATATTCCGTTTTAATAAAGGCGTGATCATTTAAGCTAGTATAAGATAAATGTTTATACGTAAATTGAGGAAGTTCAGCATTTTTTCGCGCTTCTATTTCTAAAAATACAGCTTTTCCGGGGAACAGAAAGTCTTTTTCCTTTACAATTGCTGGTGTTTGTTTTCCGCGCATTTTTCCAAGTGCAATGGCGCTTTCACCCTTAAAATTTACTCCAATTAATTCGGCGTTATGAATTCCGCGTTTGAGTGTGATCTCTTTTTTAAATTCACCGCGTAGACTGCTATAAACATAATTTTCTCCGGGACGCGCAATTTGTAAAATATCATCGATTAAAAAGTATCCCGAATCATCTGCCGATACGAACCACTCTTCTTTCCAAACTGATGGAACTGAAATAAAGCCCTTGATATCATAAATATAGGCGGGAAGGTCGTTAATTGAATTATTCATTATGACACTCGTGTCGGAGGCAAATAATCCGTAGCTGGTGCTTTTTTTTAAAAGAGGCTGTAAGCGACTCCAGGTTGTCGCTTTTAAATCGGGCAAGGAGCGCATTTCTACAAGGAGCCCGCTATAATAAGGAATCCGAGCGGTGGGTGCATTTTGTCGCGATCCCCAATAGGTGTAGATTGTTTTTGTGTTCCACTCTGGAATGGCGAGCATCAGTGTTGTGTTATGAACGCCCTTGCCGAGTTTCCTCTGGAAAAGTCGTTTATTATTTTGATCAAAGCAAAAAACATCTTCTCCGTCATTTAAGGTTGTATTGCAATCCGGTATTGTCAGAATTAAGCCGGTTTTCATTGGAAATTTTTCTATTATTTTACATTCAAAGATTGCGCGGTAAGGCGAGGGAGAATGTTGCCAATATTGTTTTGCAAAAATAGGCATTCCAGATAAGAAGACTAAAAAAAATAAAAAAGATTTATAAATCATTGTTTCCAGGAGTCTGTTGATTTTGTCGCTGCTCATGTTTTAGGCGTTTTAGAAGAATTTTTTCACGCTTTTGTTTTTCTTTCTGTGGAAGATTGGGCTCTTCAATACGGTCCCATAATTCAGGTGTCGGAGTCTTTGTAGTGCAACAAGATGCAAAAAGAAACGCCGAAAAGATCAAGACAAAAAGGATCAAAAAATGTTTCATGACAACTTCCATATTTTATAAATTTAGAACCGTTTTAAATTCTAATTAAAGTTAAAAGCAGGTCGGTAATGTTCGATATCCTGTGTAGGATTTTTTTTTATATTTCAACGCATTAAAAAAGAATCGTGATTGATAAATTAAAATGCTGTGCTTTAACGAAGAAAGCAGGACTTTCAAAAATCCCTTTCAGAAGTGTATAAAGTCCTCAAAAAAAACAACAAATGAAAATTCTTCTTTATAATTCCCTTTCTCCATCATCCATTCATTGGATGAGAAAATGTTTTGAAAAGAAAGCTTCTGGCAGAACGTAGTTTATTTTTCAAAAAAGTCAAGCAAAAATGGAAAAGAACAGACGGAATCGTAAACTTTCCTAAAATGTAAAGGTTATTTCTGAACAGCCCCTAAGGTTGCCTTCTCTTTTCGAGTTTCTAATTCACTATAAATTATGAATGATGAGTTGAAAATAAAGAAAGAAAAAGAAAGAACCACATTATTTCAAACATCGGTTGTCTTGGGGACGTCTTTATCCTTAATTCAAACATCACATTGTTTTGTAGATCCCCCTCGTAGCGGCGCACGGCCGTGCGTCGTTTTAGATTTTAAACATGCCGTTGTCTTGGGGACGTGTGTATATAAGAATCAGCGGCCGGGCAAGAACGGGCGGAAAATATTCCGCCCCTACAATTTTAATCGATTCATTCGTTATTCAGGCGATTTCAATTTTTCTGTTAAAGACGTACGTATATAAGAATCAGCGTCCGTGCAAAAACGGGCGGAAAATATTCCGCTCGTACATTTTTAATCGATTCATTCGTCATTCAGGCGATTTTAATTTTTCTGTTAAAGACGTACGTATATAAGAATCAGCGTCCGTGCAAGAACGGGCGGAAAATATTCCGCCCCTACAATTTTAATCGATTCATTCGTCATTCAGGCGATTTCAATTTTTCTGTTAAAGACGTGTGTATATAAAAATCAGCGTCCGTGCAAGAACGGGCGGAAAATATTCCGCCCCTACAATTTTAATCGATTCATTCGTCATTCAGGCGATTTCAATTTTTCTGT